>NZ_JBAPPI010000023.1:0-10019 GCF_049280035.1 Mycobacterium sp.
AGGCCATAGCGTTGGGTGTCCGCATCGATCTGCGTAACCCGCTCTCGGGGCGGTTTGCCGAATCCGAGCACCCGCCAGGCATCCAGTACGGGGTAGGTGGTGCAATCCAACGTCTCGACGAGCTTGACGTTGTCGACCTGTCGGCATGCGCCGGTGAGGAACCCAGCGACGACGTTGATAAACCCGGGCTCGAATCCCGTCCCCAGGAAGGTGGCGTGGCCCTGTCGCGCCGCCTCCTCCAGCGCCGCTCGCTCGCTTGGGTGATGGGTGCCGGTCAGGAAATCGCCGGTGGTGACGACGTTGATCCCGGAGCGCAGCATTCGGGCCACCAGGTCGTAGTTGATGACGCGAGGCATGTAGTTCACGCAATCCGGTCGAAGCTCGATCAGCGCATCGGCATCGCCGGTTGCCGCGACGCCAACCCGGGGTCGGTCGGCCAGCGCACCCGCGTCGCGTCCCACCTTGTCCGAACCGAATGCGTGGACGCCCACCACGTCGAAGTCGTCGCGGTCCAGCAGCATGCCAAGCGCTCGCCTGCCGATGTTGCCGGTTGACCACTGGACTACTTCGTATCGCGGCATGCCTCACCGTAACCGTTGACAGCCGATCTCGAACATTGTTCTAATTAGATTATCGTTCGAATCCGACCGTCGTTCGAGAAGGGTGAGCAAGGGCATGCGAACTGCCGCTGGAGCGCCGGTGCTTCGCCACGGGGCGCTGGACCAGGCGCACCTGACGAAGCACCTGCTGCGATTGGCGAAGCGGGTCGGCGTCAACCGGGTCACCATGCGCGAACTCGCGGCTGAGGCGGGTACGGCGGCCTCGTCGGTCTATTACCACGTTCGCGACAAGCGTGAATTGCTCGATCTGCTGATTGAGTCGGTGCTCGCCCAGATCGGGGTGCCGCGTGAGGGCGACTGGGAGTCGCGGTTGGTTGCGCTTTACGCGAATGCCTGGAAGGTGCTGCTCGAGGTACCGGGGATTGCCGTCTTGCTCCAGGAGTATCCGCACACCCCCGCGGCCACGGAGATGGATCGCGCCGCTCGCCGCATCCTGCGCGAATCCGGTTTGCAGGAAGATTATTTCGAGGCGGCGCACGCCGCGCTGTACATCCACCTGCTGGGTTCGGTGCAACTCGCGCACATCCGCCGGACCGAAGCGACGGCTGACGGGCGGAGCGATCGGGCGTTTGGATACGGGTTGCGTCTGATCCTCAATGGTCTGCGCAACGAGATAGGGGGAACCGCATCATGACAGATAAGACGATCGACTTGGCCGAGCCGGCGATCTGGGCGTCGCGATTTCCCGACGAACTGTTCGCCGAACTACGTGCCCGCACACCGGTGTTTCACCAGCAACTCACCGATGACGTGAAATCTGCAGTGGGTCGCGAGTTTTGGGTGTGCACGAAGCATGCCGATGTCGCACGAGTGCACCGCGACTATGAGTTGTTCACCGCGACTCGTGGACCGCTGATCCAGGACGTGCCGCTGTTCGACGCCTATCCAGCCATTGTGAGTTTGGATCCGCCGGATCACACCATCCGCCGCAAGGTCATCTCGCGCGCGTTCACCCCACGGGCGGTGGCGAAGCTGGAAGACGGAATTCGCAGACGGGCCAGGGTAATGGCCGGCGCCCTGCTGGAGTCCGGTGGTGGTGAGTTCGTCGATCTGGCGGCGGGATTGCCGATCTCGGTGATCGGCGACATCGTCGGGATCCCAGAGGCCGATCGGCAGCATGTATTCGGACTAATCGAGAAGGTATTGAAGACCGCCGGGGCGCAGCTTGCCGTGCCCGACGGCGACGACGTATTGCCCTTCGTCGAGTTGTTTCAGTACGCCAGCACGCTGACGGCGAACAAACGCGAACACCCCGTGGACGACATCTGGAGTGCGCTGTGCACCGCGGAGATCACCGCCGAGTCGGGAGAGAGTTTCCTGTTGCCCGCCAACGAGCTGGAGATCTTCTTCTTCGTTCTCGGGTTGGCCGGCGCCGACACCACCCGCAACGCGTTGTGCGACGGAATTCAGGCCTTCGTCGCCAATCCGGATCAGATCGAGATTTACCGGTCCGAGCCGGACGCGCGGAGCACGGCCGTCGAGGAGGTGATCCGGTATTCCACACCCATCATGTTCTGGGTGCGCGGAGCAACCCAAGACGTGATCCTCGGCGACACGCTTGTTCCCGCGGGCGCGCGCGTGGTGACGATGTTGCGTTCGGCCAATCGTGACGAGGATGTCTTCGAGGATCCGAACCGCTTCGACATTCGCCGTGATCCCAATCCCCACCAGTCATTCGGCGGCGGGGGCGCCCACCACTGTCTGGGCGCGATGCTTGCCCGGGCGGAAGTCAGAGCCGCCCTCGACGAGATCTTGCTGAATACGGACGCCATCGAAACCGGCGAGCCGACGATGACGCTGCCCGACCTCTCCAACAACATGACCGTTTACGACTCTCTGCCGGTCAGCCTCAATCATGCCCCGCGTGTGAACTGAGGGACGCCGTCGCGGTGTGCCGCGTCGCACGGTTCGCAGTCGGTGCGCCGCAAGCCGTTGTCGCTCAGACCCAGCTGCACACGGTTCATAGAGGATTGGCGCGCAGATAGCCGTAGATCCCGGCGAAGCCGGCGTTGACGTCGTCGGGAATCGGAACTGGCCCACCTAAAGCCCTTGCACCCCACACGATTTGAGCGGTCCGCTCGACCAGTGCGGTGACATGCAACACCTTGTCCGGCCTCGGCCCGACCGCCACCAGGCCGTGGTTGGCAATCAGTGCGGCCGCCCGCCCTTCCAACGCCTTCACCGCGTTGCTGCCCACTTCGGGTGTGGCCGACGCGGCGTACTCGGCGCAACGGATCTCGCCGCCGCAGTAGATGGCGAACTCGTCGATGCACGCGGGAATCGGCTGGTGTGCGATCGCGAACATGGTGGCCCACACCGGGTGACTGTGGATGACGCTGCCGATGTCGTCGAACGCCTGAAAACAGGCCAGGTGCAGCTTCATCTCCGTCGACGGCGATCGGCCCTCGGCGGCGTGCAGCACGCCGCCGTCCGGATCGACCACCACCAGGTCGTCGAGCGTCATTTCGGCGTAGTCCACCGACGACGGGGTGATGACCAGGTTGCCGTCCTCCCGCCGCGCCGAGATATTGCCCGCGGTGCCCTCGACCAGCCCGCGGCGCAGCATGTCCTTGGCCGCGGCCAGCACCGCGGCCTCGGCGTTGTCAACGAACTTCATGGTCCTAGCACCTCCGGGTTGACGATATGGGCGGGCGTCTTGCCGGACAGCAGCGCTTCCAGGTCGTCGGCCACCATCTGCGCCTGGCGCGCCTCAGTGTTCCACGTAGCGCCGCCGATGTGGGGGGTGAGCACCACATTGGCCATCGCGACCAACGGATGATCGGTCGGCAGCCATTCCCCGACGAAGTGATCCAGACCCGCGGCGGACACCTTGCCGCTGCGCAGCGCCTCGACCAGCGCGTCGGTGTCGTGCAGCTGAGCCCGGGCGGTGTTGAGGTAGACCACGCCGTCGCGCATGGCCGCGAACTGCTTGGCGCCGATCAGCCCGGTGGTGTCAGCAGTGACCGGCGCGTGCAGCGAGACGATGTCGGCCTCGGCGAGCAGTTCGTCGAGGCTATGCCGGGCCTCGTCGTTATACGGGTCATAGGCGATGACCCGCATGCCGAGCCCGGCCATCCGCCACTTCAGCGCCTGCCCAACTGCGCCCAGGCCGATCAGCCCGGCCGTTTGGCCGGCGACCTCCCACGCGCGGAAGCGTTGATAGGGAATGCTGCCGTCGCGGAACACCTCTCCGGCCCGCACGTCGGCGTCGGCGCCCAACACCTGCCGGGTGGCGGCGAAAAGCAGCGCGAGGGTCATCTCGGCGACCGCGTCGGCGTTGCGGCCCGGGGTATTCAGGACCGGAATCCCGGCCGCGGTCGCACCCGCGATGTCGACGTTGTTGGGGTCTCCGCGAGTGGACGCGATGGCCCGCAACCCCAATTCGAAAACCGGTCCGCTGATCGAATCGCTTTCCACCACAACGATATCCGCGGCCTCGGAGGATATCCGCTCGGCCAGCTGCTCGGCGGTGTAAATGCGCAGCGGGGCCGCCTCGATCCACGGGTCGTAGACCACATCGGCCAGCCGTCGCAACTTTTCGAACCCCTCGCCACGCAACGGGGCCGTCACCAAAGCACGGGTCACGAATGCCAATGCTGGCGTACGGTGACGCCCGTGTCACGCGAAGAGGTCACAATCGGCATCGACATCGGCACCACTGCCGTCAAAGCGGTCGCCGCCGACGAGGATGGCCGGGTGGTCGCGCGGGCACGCATCCCCCACGAGCTGCGAGTGCCGACGCCGGACCGGCTGGAACACAACGCCGACGAGGCGTGGCGGTTGGGCCCGCTGGCGGCGCTGCAGCAATTGGCGCGCCCAGATGCGCTGGCGGTAGCCGTTTCCGCGATGGTGCCGTCGCTGACCGCGGTCGACTCCGGCGGCCATCCGATCACGCCTGGGCTGCTCTACGGCGACGACCGGGGGCGGGTGCCGGGAGCAGTCGGCGACCAACCGTTCCCGGTCGGCGAGGCCGCGGAATTTCTGCGTTGGACGGCCGCGCAAGCGCCCGATGCGGCCGGGTATTGGCCGGCGCCGGCGGTCGCGAATTACGCGCTGGCGGGTGCGGCGGTGGTCGACTTTCCCACCGCCTACACCGCCCTGCCGTTGTTCTCGCCACTCTTCGAAGGCGGCTGGAACGTCGAAGCCTGTGCGGAGCGCGGTGTGACGGTCGACCGGATGCCGCGGGTCGAAGCACCCGGTGTTGCTGCCGGGCAGCTGCGCAAAACCGGCGCCGTGCTGGCGGTCGGCGCCATCGACGCGCTGTGCGAGCAGATGGTGGCCGGCGCCGACGACGACGGCGATGTGCTGGTGCTGTGCGGTACCACCTTGATCGTCTGGGTAACCATCCCTGAGGCGCGGCAGGTGGCAGGCCTGTGGACCATCCCGACCATGACCGGAAAGAGTCAGATCGGGGGAGCGAGCAATGCCGGCGGGCTGTTTCTCGGCTGGGTCGACCGGGTGCTGGGGCCGGGCGACCCGGCGGTGGTGGATCCGCGGCGAGTGCCGGTGTGGTCGCCCTACCTGCGGGGCGAGCGCACACCCTTCCACGACCCGGGCCGTCGCGGGATGCTCGACGGCCTGGACCTCACCCACGACGCGGCGACGCTGCGCCGAGCCGCCTACGAGGCGTCCGGCTTCGTCGTTCGCCAGCTCATTGAACTGAGCGGGGTGAATGCATCGCGGATTGTGGCCGCCGGCGGCGGTACCCGAGTCGAGCCGTGGCTGCGGGCCATCGCCGACGCCACCGGCCGGCCGGTGGCGGTGTCGGGGGTGGCCGAGGGTGCGGCGCTGGGCGCGGCTTTCCTCAGCCGGATGGCAGTCGGCCGAGAATCGTCGATCTCCGACGCCGCGCGATGGGCCGCCATCGAGCGCATGGTGGAACCGGATGCCGCCTGGACAGTTCCGATGGAGGAACGTTACGGCCGGTTTCTTGAACTGGCCGGCCGGCCGTCCAGGGCGTCGTGAGTATGAAGCAGAAGGGCTTTACAGCGAGCGCTCGAGCAGCACGTTGCCGTTGTCGGCGGAAACCACCTGCACCGCTGCGATCTGGTTCCTCGGCGTCGAGATGCTGCCGGCGGGCGTCGCGGTATGGCCGGGGTCGGCTACCCAGGTCGCCAGCTGGGTACGGGTGCCGTCGCGGTTGACCACCACCATCGCCAGCCTGTCGTGGTGGGCATACACCGGCGCCAGGCAGACACACCGCAGGTCGATGACGGTGCCCCAGTTTTGGCTGCTGAGCGACACCGTCGAGGCCAGCGCCTTCGTGCCAACCTGGTCCATCTGCAGTGCCGCCACACTCGCCTGCGGCGGCGCTGACGTCGGGGAATGGCCCGTGAGGCTAGGAATGCTGACGAACACACCGATCGCCAGCAGCACGGCGGCGACAGCCCCAGATGACCACGTCATCATGCGCGAGCGGCGCCGCCGCTGGCGCACTGCCGACAGCATCGACGGCAGCAGGTTCGGAGGGGCCGCAGTGATGAGGTCACCGTTGTTGATCGCGGCCACCGTGTCGCTATCGAGCTTGGACAGCAGAGCCGGCATGCCGCTGAGTTCGGCGACGGCCTCCCTGCACGACGGGCACACGCGCAGGTGCGCCTCGTACTCCCGCCGGTCGGCCGGTGACAGCGATCCCAGCACGTAGGCCGCGTCCCACGTCGCGTAGTCGTGGTCGTCGCCGACGGGCAAGTCGTTATCGCCCGGCGGACCAAAGCCTTGGATCAGCCTCATCGTGAGCCCCCATATGTAGTCGTTATCAAGTATTCGGAGCCGGCGGCCGCCCGGATGGGGCTATCCACGGCCGTCAAGATGGCCCGTCGCATCGTCATCGGGTCACCCCCATCTCTTGCAGAGTGAGTCGCAATGCGCGTACAGCATAGTGTAAGCGCGACTTCACAGTTCCTTCAGCTATCTCAAGGTCAGCAGCGATCTGGGCGGTGCTCCAGCCTCGGAAGTAGGACCGCTCGACAACGGCTCGATGTTCAGGCGACATTTGCGCCATCGCGTCGGCGATCAGCAGCCGGTCCAGTGCCGAGTCCACCTCGTCGGGAACCGGCTGCTCAGGTGCGCCTTCTTCGTCCAGCGAACCAGCGATGTTGCGGAACTTCGGGCTGCGTCGCTCGTCGATGATCATGTTGCGGGCCACAGTGAACAGCCATGCCCGCGCCGGACGTTCGCTGTCGCCGATGACCTCAGGATGCTGCCATGCCCGCAACAGCGTCTCCTGGACCACGTCCTCGGCACGGCTGGCGTCACCGGTCAACCGCATCGCATACCGCCACAAAGCCCCGGCATGCTCGTCATAGAGCGCCTTCATCAACGCCTCTTCGGCGTTCGCTGCGCTGGTGACTCGACTCACCCGTTCACCTCCTGATAAGTGATACGAGTGGCGAGCATTTCCAGTTCATCGCGGCAGCATCACCACGGGTCTCGCATTCAGTCGGGGATCCAGTTTCCGTGGAATCCGTGCGGCACCCGCCGCGGCAGCCGGACACGAGCCACCGGCTCGCCCTCGAAGTCTGACGCATCGATAATAACGAGATCACTGCTCTCATTTACTGGGTCGTAAACATAACTCAGGTACCAGCCGGCCAGCTCGTCGGACTCCCCGACCGCCGGCGCGAACACCGCCTCGCTGGGCGCACCCGGGTAGCCGCCGGCGCCGAATCGGTGCTCGGATGCGGTATCACGCTGCAGGTCATAGCGGACCAGCGCAGTGCTGCCCACCGCCACGGAGTAACGAGCGGCGGCGCCGGCCATCCGGTCGTCGGCGCGCGGGTATTCCACACCACGGTCGTCGAGTTGGCTCTCCTCGACCGTCCCGGTGTCCAGGTCGAGCTTCCAGCGCCATAACGCCGCGTCGGTCCCGAATTCGCTACTGCTACGCCATATCTCCGGATAGCGAAGCACTTCCAGCACAATTGAATTCTCGCCCGCCGATGTCGCGTCATAGGCATTCGCAATGTGGAAGACGTAGCACGGGTCGATGTCCAGCCAGCGCATCGGGCCATAGGGGTCGTCGCGGCGCAGTACACCCAGACGGGCGCCGTAGTTGTCGTCCCACCGATACGGTAAGTCCCGCATTTCCTGTTCGTTTTGCCGCGACATCGCAACGCCGAAGTCGAATACCAGCGGCAAATCCAGGAAGACGATGTGCTCGGCGGTCAGCGCGAAGTCGTGCATCAACGTCAGAGCGGGCACGTCGATGGGGCGGCTGATCGTCAACTGGCCGCCGGCGTCCGCACGGTGATAGACGACGTGGGGCTCAAGGATGTTGCCGCAGCCAAAGAAATGCATCTCACCGGTAACCGGGCAGATCTTCGGATGCGCGGTCATCGAATCCGTCAACTTGCCGCCGAAATCGTAGACGCCCACCGTCTCCAGGTCATTGCTGATTTCATAGGGCAGCGAGAATTCCATCAGCGCAAGGGTTTTGCCAGCGTGACGAACGACGTGAGTATTGGCGATGCTGGAGTGCAGGTTTCGGGTGCCGTCGTCTTTGTAGAACGGCAACGGACGCTCGAAGCTCTCGGTGCGCACCCAACGGTTGCGGTACCAGGCTGCGCGGCCGTTCTCCAGCCGAACCCCGTGCACCATTCCGTCACCGACACACCAGTGGGCCGCGCCCGCACGCGCGTTCGGACCGTTGCGCAGATACCAGCCGTTCAACTCGGCCGGGATGCTGCCCACAACCGGTAGGTCGAAGGCGGTCAGCTCGTCGTGCACCGGGGCGTAGTTGCCGGTGCGGAACACCGGCAAGACGGTCTGTGCGTCCACTACCACCGGCGGTATCAGCGACGGTTGCAGTCGGGAGTGATCGGCGGCAGCGGCCGACCGCTGGTCCGCCTCCGCCAGCAGCGATGTCAGCAGGTCAGGGCACGGTGGCGGAGCGGACGGCGCATCGGCACCGTCGCCGCCCACCACGTGGTCGTAGTCGAGCAACGACAGCAGCGGCGCGACGGCGGTCAGCTCGGTCACGGACTGCTGGCACGGGGCGCAGCCAACCAGGTGTGCCTCGAAAGCGTGCCGATCGGCATCCGACAGTGAGCCCAGCACATAGGCCGCGTCCCACGTCGCGTAATCGTGTGCGCCGTTGAGCATCGGCTCACCGTCGCGCGGCACATTTCGGTCCCGGGGATCCGTCATTGGGTCACCCCCATCTCCAACAGTGCCTCGCGCAGTCCCCGCAGCGCGTAATGCAGCCGCGACTTCACCGTGCCTTCGGCAATTTCCAGGTCTGCGGCGATCTGCGCAGTAGTCCAGCCCAGGTAGTACGACCGGCCGACCACTGCCCGATGGTCGGCGGACAGCTGCGCCATCGCATCGCCGATCAACGCCCTGTTTAGTGCCCCGCCCAGCTCGTCAGGACTCGCCGGCTCCGGTGGGCCGGAGCCGTCCAGCGACATCACCTCGTTGCGGAACCGGGCGCTGCGCCGGTCATCGATCACCATGTTCCTGGCGACAGTGAACAGCCACGCGCGGGGAGACTGCCCGTTGCTGAGGACTTGCGGATGCTGCCATGCCCGCAGCAAGGTCTCTTGCATCACGTCCTCGGCCTGGGCAGGATCACCGGTCAACCGCCACGCATAGCGCCACAAAGCGGCGGCATGTTCATCCCACAGCCGCTTGATAGCTTCCGCGTTCGCGCCGGTGCCCGGTATGTCTATCACCAGCCTCTCGGTGATGACACGGATCAGGTGTCCGTCTGGTTCACCCGAGGGTCAGAATGCGTGGTCCGTCGTGGGTGGCCGCGACGGTGTGTTCCCAGTGTGCGGCACGCGAGCCGTCAGCGGTCGTGACTGTCCACTGGTCGTCGAGGACGACGGTCTTGCCGGTTCCCAGGGTCAGCATCGGCTCGATGGCCAATACCGATCCGTCGGCCAGCAGCGGACCGCGCCCGGGAGCTCCCTCGTTGGGCAGGAACGGGTCCATGTGCATCTGCCTGCCGATGCCGTGTCCGCCGTAGCCCTCGACAATGCCGAACTCCCGCCCGTAGCGGACCTCGGCCGCGTGGGTGGCGGTTTCGATGGCGTGCGATACGTCGGTCAAGCGGTTGCCGGGAACCATGGCGGCGATCCCGGCCTCCATCGACTCCTTGGTCGCCTGCGACAGCAGTTCGTCGGCGGGGATGAGCGGTCCAACACCGAAGGTGATCGCGGCGTCACCGTGCCAACCGTCCAGGATTGCGCCGCAGTCGACGGACACCAGGTCACCGGTGGTGAGTGTCTCGCTGGCCGACGGGATGCCATGCACCACGCGGTCGTTGACCGATGCGCAGATGGACGCCGGGTAGCCGTGGTAGCCGAGAAACGACGGCGTGGCACCGGCGTCGCGGATCACGGATTCAGCGATCGCGTCGAGATCGTGCGTCGACGTCCCGGGGACCGCGGCCGCTCGCAC
>NZ_JBAPPI010000024.1:0-5859 GCF_049280035.1 Mycobacterium sp.
CGGTCAGGCCAAGAACTGCGTCGCCGAGAAACTCCAAGCGCTCGTTGGTGGGCAGACCGCCGTTCTCGTAGGCGTAGCTGCGGTGGGTCAGCGCCAAGGTCAGCAACTCATCGGGCAATTCGACGCCGAGCGCATCGAGCAGCTCATTCACTGCGCGCCCCCGTCGTTGTCGGGCCGCAACATTGCAGCCAGCTTGGCCCAGCGCGGGTCGATCTGATCATGGTGATGACCGGGCCCGGCGGTTGCCAGCAAGACGCCGCACCGCGGACACAGCCCGGGGCAATCCGCGCGGCACACCGGTGAGAACGGTAGTTCCAATCCCACCGCATCGATAATCGGCTGTTCGAGATCGACGAAGTCGCCGACGACCCGGCCGACCTCGTCTTCCTCGGTGGTCGCGTCGGTGATGCTGTCCGGGTAGGCAAACAGCTCGGTCAGGCCCACGTCTACCCGCCCGTCGAAGGGCGTCAGGCAGCGGGAGCATTCGCCGGTGGTGGGTGCGGTCAGCGTCCCGGTCACCAACACGCCTTCGGACACCGACTCGACGCGCAGATCGAGCTCCAGTGGCGCGCCGGCCTGGATACCGATCATTTCCAGGCCGATGCGCAACGGGCTGGGTACCACGTCGTGCAGGGGAAACATGGAGCCCGGGCGCCGGCCCAGCCGCGCGATGTTAACGGCTAGCGGCGATCCCGGACGCGGCTGCGCCGTTCGACTGTGCTGCCGGGCCATGGCCGCAATTCTACGGGTGGCGATTAGCCGCCTGGTGCCGCCGGTAGCAGGGCTACCGCTGCGCGTAGTCGTGCACGCCCGCTGCCGTCCGTAGTTGATGGCGGCCGCGGTTGACCGAGCGCAGGGTGCTGTTGAGGTGCTCCTCGAACTCAGCCAGCTTGCTGTCGACGTAGATGTCGCATTCACCGCGCAGCCGGTCGGCTTCGGCGTGCGCCGCGTCGATGAGCCGAGAGGCCTCGCCGTTGGCCGATTGCACGACCTCGGTCTGGGAGACCAGGCGCTGCTGTTCTTTGATGCCTTCTTGCACGGCCTTCTCGTAGGAGATGTTGCCGTTTTCGACAAGTCGATCGCATTCCGACTTGGCGCGGGCCGTGGTGGCCTCGTACTCGCGTTTCGCCGCCGCCGCGATACGGACTGATTCCTCACGCGCTTCGGAAACCATTCCTTCGCTGTGCTGACGTGCCTCGCCGACCATCCGGTCGGCCTGCGCCTTGGCCTCGGCCAAGATCCGGTCCGCCTCGGTACGGGCGTGGTTGAGCATCGACTCGGACTCCGTATTCGCCGAGGACATCACGGAGTCGGCATGCGCCTTGGCCTCGTGCAACAGCGCGTCGCGAGCGTCGAGCACGTCCTGGGCGTCATCCAGCTCGCCCGGGATAGCGTCCTTGATGTCGTCGATCAGCTCGAGCACGTCACCGCGGGGCACCACGCAGCCCGCGGTCATCGGCACACCACGAGCTTCTTCGACAATGGCGCCCAGCTCGTCGAGCGCCTCAAATACTCGGTACACGGCAATACCCTCCCGGCATCGTTGTTGTTACCAGTGTGCCTGGTGTTGCGGCTGTGACTGGGTTGCCGGGCCGGTGTGTCGGCCATTAAGCGACCCGAACTGCGCCACTTACCTGCACACTTGGCGCCATTATGTCGGCCCGGGCAGGTTTGCGGCAATCATGGACGGGCGGGCGACGGTGATGTTCCGGTTGGGTGCTATACCCCCTGGGGGTATATTGATGGAGCCAGGGCAGGCGGACGGCCGAATTGGAGGGTCTGGTGGTAACCGAAGCGGTGGGAGCGGTCGGGCATGCGTTGGCGCTTGCGGGGTCGATGACGTGGGAGATCTTGTGGGCGTTGATTCTGGGTTTCGCGCTGTCTGCAGTGGTGCAGGCGGTCGTGCGTCGATCGACCGTCGTGGCTCTGCTGGGTGACGATCGGCCACGCACCCTGGCTGTCGCCGCGGGACTGGGCGCAGCGTCCTCGTCGTGCTCGTATGCGGCGGTGGCCCTGGCCCGGTCGTTGTTCCGCAAGGGCGCCAACTTCACCGCGGCCATGGCCTTCGAGATCGGTTCGACCAATCTGGTGGTGGAGTTGGGCATCATCCTGGCTCTGCTGATGGGCTGGCAGTTCACTGCGGCGGAGTTCGTCGGCGGCCCACTGATGATCGTGGTGCTGGCTGTGCTGTTCCGGCTTTTCGTGCGCTCGCGACTCATCGACGCCGCCCGCCAACAGGCTGATCGGGGGCTGGCCGGGTCGATGGAAGGCCATGCAGCGATGGACATGTCGGTTCAACGCGAGGGTTCATTTTGGCGGCGGTTGTTTTCCGGGGAGGGCTTGACCTCGGTCTCACATGTGTTCGTCATGGAGTGGGCCGCGATCCTTCGTGATCTAATCCTCGGGCTGTTGATCGCGGGCGCTATTGCGGCCTGGGTGCCCGAATCGTTCTGGCAGCACTTCTTTTTTGCTGATCACCCAGTTTTGTCTTTCGTGTGGGGACCGATCGTTGGTCCCATCGTGGCGATCGTCTCGTTCGTCTGCTCGATCGGCAACGTGCCGTTGGCCGCGGTGCTGTGGAACGGCGGCATCAGTTTCGGCGGCGTCGTAGCGTTCATCTTCGCCGACCTGTTGATCATTCCTATCCTGAACATCTACCGGAAGTATTACGGCACTGCGATGATGCTGACGTTGCTGGGCACGTTCTACGCCGCGATGGTCATAGCCGGTTACCTTGTCGAATTGATCTTCGGCGCAACAAATCTCATTCCTTCGCAGCGGAGCGCAACGGTGATGCAGGCCGAAATCTCATGGAACTACACCACTTGGCTCAACATCGTCTTCCTCGTCATCGCGACGGTGCTGGTGATCCGTTTCATTGCTACCAACGGCATCCCAATGCTGCGCATGATGGGCGGCTCCCCCGACGCGAACGATGAATGTCACGATCACCCTCACGGGCATCACTAGCGGGGCTATCCTGGCCCGCGGGGCGGTAAATCGCCGTCACCGTCGCGTTGAGACCTACTGGTGAAGGGGCCATGACAACGCCCTCCGCGGAGCCGCAGCCTGATAACTACCTGCCACCACCCGGCGGTCCGCCGCCGCCGGCCGATATCGGTCGGCTACTGCTTCGCTGCCACGACCGGCCAGGCCTGATCGCTGCGGTCAGCAACTTCCTCGCCCAGGCCGGCGCCAATATCATTTCGCTGGATCAGCACTCCACCGCACCCGAGGACGGAACATTTCTGCAGCGCGCGATCTTTCACCTACCCGGCCTGACAGCTGCCGTCGACGACCTGGAACGCAAGTTCGCCACCACGGTGGCCGACAAATTCAATATCGACTACCGGTTCACCGAGGCCGCTAAGCCGAAGCGGGTCGCCATCATGGCGTCGAAGGACGACCACTGCTTGTTAGATCTGTTGTGGCGCAACCGTCGCGGCGAACTTCAGATGTCAGTGGTCATGGTGATCGCTAACCATCCCACCCTGGCCGAGCACGTACGCCCCTTCGGCGTGCCGTTCATCCACATCCCGGCCACCCGTGACAATCGCGCCGAAGCCGAGCAGCGTCAGATCCAGTTACTTTCTGGGAACGTTGATTTGGTGATACTGGCTCGCTACATGCAGATACTCAGCCCGGCATTTCTCGATGCGATCGGCTGCCCGCTGATCAACATTCATCACTCGTTCCTGCCCGCCTTTATCGGCGCATCGCCCTACAAGCGGGCGCGCGAACGCGGTGTCAAACTGGTCGGCGCGACGGCCCACTACGTAACCGAGGTGCTCGACGAAGGGCCCATCATCGAGCAAGATGTCGTGCGCGTTGACCACACCCACACCGTCGACGACCTGGTGCGGGTAGGCGCCGACGTTGAACGCGCGGTGCTTTCCCGCGCCGTGCTTTGGCACTGCCAGGATCGCGTCATCGTGCACGACAATCAGACCGTCGTGTTCTAACCGGTGCGCGCGACGACCTTTTGGCGAGCAGCGTTGTGCGCTACTTATGTTCAACGGGTCGCGCCCCGGGGGAGGCACACGCCGCCGCGTCTTGGGTCGGCCGGTCCCCCGCCCGGTACAGAAGTCGTTTGAGCTGGCGTCGTTCGGCCGGGCTCAGGTGCGCCAATATCTTGTCCTCGGCCGCATCGACGGCCGCTTCCGCCCGCTTGAGCAGCGCCTTGCCCTTGCGGGTGAGCTGAGCGGGCAGGGCACGGCCCGACGGCGCCGTTTCCGGGCGGGTCACCGCGCCCATATCTTCCAGCTCGTGCAAAACCAGGTTCATCGCTTGCGCCGTGACGTGCGTGTGGCGGGCCAGGTCGGCGCTGGTGCGGCCCGGATACGTCTCGAGGATGCGCAAGCAGACGAACTCGGGCAGTCCGAGCCCCAGCGGTCGCAACGCCGTCGCCGCCTCGGGTCGCAATCGCGCCATCAACCGGCGGACCAGAAAGCCCAGCGTTTGATCCTCGATTTCGCTCATCTCAGACATGCTGACACGGATCACCCGGTCCGAGACACTGATCGGGCAGCGCGTCGCCGTTGATCTTCTTCTGCATTCTGCCTTGATATCAAGTTTGTTGACACATATCGCGGCGCCGGGTATCAAGTAACTAGATATGCAAATTGGCGGCTGGGCCGGTTGGCTAGTCGCCGTTACCTGAAGGAGAACAGGGATGTTCGGTGGTGGATTTTCTGGTGGGCCCGGCTTCGGCGGGCCTGGATTCGGTGGACCCGGCTTCGGTGGACCCGGCTTCGGTGGGCCTGGATTCGGTGGGCCTGGCTGGGGCGGGCACGGCGGGCACGGCTTCGGTGGACCCGGCTTCGGCGGGCACGGTTTCGGCGGACCACGCAAGCGGGCAGTGATCGGTACTGCTGCCCTGCTGCTGGATGGGCCGGCGAACGCCGAGCAGATTGTGCAGCGCGTTTCTGACGCGACCGAGGGTGCTTTCAGCCCCCCGCAGGGGGTCGTCGAGATCGCTATTGGCCTGCTGGCGGGTCGCGGCTTCGTGACCGTCAGCGATGGGGTAGCCACCCTGACCGAGCTGGGCACGAATGTGTTGGCGTGGAAGGGCATCAGCAGTGAAACCATCCACGCGTTCCTTGGTCGGGCAGCCAAGTTCGGCGACGTTGCCAAGATCCGTTGGGGGCTCTTCGAGCTCGCCGGACTCGCCCGGACCATCGTCTGGTCGGGCACGGATGCGCAGAAGGAGAAACTGGCCGAGGCTCGAACCAAGGTCTTGACCGCGATCACCGAGGCAAAGCAGTCGCTGCACAGCGCGCTCGCCGAGAGCTAACGAAATAAACCACCAGCGCGGCCGTTACCTCCGCACGGTCGCGCTGGTGGTTTCTCAGTTACCGAAGTCCGGCTGTCGCAGTTTTTCCGCTAGCCGACGGTTCACCGGCTCGGGCAGCAGTTCGGAGACATCACCGCCGAACATCGCGACCTCTTTAGCCAGCGATGACGACACGAACGAATACCGCGGCGTGGTTGCCACAAAGAAGGTGTCAACGCCGGCGACGTGTTTGTTCATTTGCGCCATCTGCAGTTCGTATTCGAAGTCGGTGCCGGTGCGCAGCCCCTTCACGATGGCCGTCATCGCACGTGCAGTGACGAAGTCGACCACCAGACCCTCCCCGGCCTCCACCCGCAGGTTGGGCAGATGCGTCGTCGACTCCTTGATCATCGCGATCCGCTCGTCGAGGTCGAACATGCCTTTCTTGGCGGGGTTGACCAAGATCGCCACGACCACTTCGTCGAACTGGGCCGCGGCCCGTTCAAAGACGTCGATGTGGCCCAATGTCACCGGATCGAATGACCCGGGGCACACGGCGCCGCTCATGACGCAAGACGGTACACGCT
>NZ_JBAPPI010000025.1:0-8455 GCF_049280035.1 Mycobacterium sp.
GTGCGAGCCCGTTCCGGGCCGCCCAGGGCGGCCGCAGCCAGCTTGTCGCGCAGCTGGGCGACAAGTGCGCGGTGCGCTTCGCGGTTTTCGGCCGGAGAGGTCATCGGATGCATGCCAATTTCGGTTAATGATCACTAACTCGTGATATGTTAGTGGCGATTAACCGAAGTGTCCAGCATGAGTTGTCGCGGGAGGCCGTCATGGCAGTGTCTGCTCCGGCCGATCACAGCGACCGCAGTGACGACAGGGGCCACGCCGAGGCGCCGAATCGCCGCAGTCGACGCAAATCGGACCGTCGTTTGCAACTGCTATCGGCCGCTGAGCGGCTGTTCGCCGAACGTGGATTTCTGGCGGTCCGGCTGGAAGACATCGGCGCCGCAGCCGGGGTCAGCGGCCCAGCGATCTACCGGCACTTCCCCAACAAGGAGTCGCTACTGGTCGAGTTGTTGGTCGGCATCAGCACCCGTCTGCTGGCCGGTGCGCGCGAGGTCACATCCCGCGAGGCCGACGCCGCCGCGGCGCTGGACGGCTTGATCGACTTCCACCTCGACTTCGCGTTGGGTGAACCGGATCTGATCCGCATCCAGGATCGTGACCTGGCCCATCTACCGGCCGCGGCCGAACGCCAGGTGCGCCGCGCGCAGCGCCAGTACGTGGAGGTCTGGGTGGGCGTGCTGCGCGAGCTCGAGCCCGGGCTTGCCGAGACCGACGCCCGGCTGATGGCGCACGCCGTGTTCGGTCTGCTCAACTCCACTCCACACAGCCTCAAGCCTGACGATGGCAAGGCCGTGCGATCGCGGGCGGTGATGCGGGCGATGACGGTCGCCGCGTTGACCGTCGGCGCATCGCGGTAATGACGCGCTTGCTCAATCCGAGCCATAACTGATCGGCCGGACGTATTCTCAGCGTCTCTGCTAAGGCTCGATCGCGGTCGATCGATGGCCCCCCGCAGCTTGCGAGAGGACTTCGATGAGTCCCGACTATGACGTGATCGTGATCGGATCGGGTTTCGGCGGCTCGGTTACCGCTCTTCGCCTGAGCGAGAAGGGATACCGCGTCGGCGTGCTCGAGCAGGGTGCGCGCTGGCGCCCGGAGGACTACCCGCCCGACAGTGTACCTTTGCGAAAGACCATGTGGCAGCCCAGTTTCGGCCTCACTGGCCCGCTGCGGCTCACCGTTTTGAAGAACGTCGCTATCCAGTCGGCCGTTGGCGTCGGTGGCGGTTCACTGATCTACGGCAATGTTCTCTACGAACCGCCGGAGCAGTTCTACAACGATCCGCAATGGGCCTCGATCACGGACTGGAAGGCCGAGTTAGCGCCGTATTACGACCAAGCCAAACGAATGCTCGGCGTAGCGACGAATCCGAGGTTGACGCCCACAGATGACATCTTCAAGTCAATCGCAGACGATTTGGGTATTGCCGACACGTTCCACCCGACCCAGGTGGGCTCATTCTTCGGCGAGCCCGGCAAGACGGTTTCCGACCCGTACTTCGGTGGCATCGGACCAAACCGCGCCGGCTGCGTCTTCTGTGGGCGCTGCATAAATGGATGCGCGCACAACGCCAAGAACACCCTCGACCGCAACTACTTGTACCTGGCGGAAAAGGCCGGCGCGCAGGTCCACCCGATGACGACCGTCGTCGACGTCCGTGAATCGCCTGCCGGCGGGTACCAGGTCGAAACCGTCCACACTGGGCGGTGGGTTCGCAAACAACACCGGACCTGGCGCGCCGATCAGGTGGTGTTCTCCGCCGCCGCGCTCGGCACGCAAAACCTGCTCCACCGACTGCGGGCCAACGGTTCCTTACCCCGGATCTCGGCGCGGTTGGGTGAACTGGCGCGGACCAACTCGGAGGTCGCCCTGCTCGCGACCTCGCGAACTCGCACGGATCTGGCCCAGGGTGTGGCCGGGACGTCATCGATCCACCCCGATGCGAACACGCACATCGAAGCCTTCCGCGTCGGCAAGGGCAGCAACTGGGGATACCTACTGACCACCACCCTGGTCGACGGCGACCGACACCGTCTCGCCAAATGGGTGCTGACGAATCTGCGTCATCCGACCGCATTCGCCCGCTCCTTCAACGCTCGGAGAGCCTCCGAGAGATCAATAAGCCTGCTTGTCATGCAGGACTTGAACAATTCGCTGACCACCTACCTCAAACGCGGCCTTTTCGGCACGAAACTGAACTCCCGACAGGGCCGGGGCGCGCCCAATCCGAACTGGAATCCGGTCGCCAACGACGTAGTCCGACGTGCTGCCGCAAAGATCGACGGTGACCCCCGCGGCTATTATTTCGACGTCCTCAACCGACCGACCACCGCGCATTTCATCGGCGGTTGTCCCATCGGCGATTCACCGGCAACGGGCGTCGTTGACCCGTACGAGCGCCTATACGGTTATCCGGGCCTGCACATCATTGATGGGTCGACGATCACGGCCAACTTGGGCGTCAACCCCGCCCTCACGATCACCGCGCAGTCGGAACGAGCGGTCGCGCTCTGGCCCAACAAGGGCGACCCCGACCCTCGTCCTCCACTCGGCTCCAATTATCAGCGGGTTGCGCCGGTCCGGCCGCGTAATCCGCTCGTGCCCGAAAGCGCACCGGGGGCGCTTCGCCTATCGGCGATCTAACTCAGCCGCTGAGCAGAAGTCTCGGCGGCGGGCGTCGTGCTGCAGGTAACCTTCCACCATGAGGTGGGCATGAACGATCCGCGTCGGTCCGAGCACGCCCGTTTAGCTCAAGAGGGGACCGAACAAACCCAACGAATACGTCAGCCTTATCCGACGTACACCGACCCGGCTTACAGCGGGCAGTCGTCCTATCCGCCCCCGTACTACCCCGGCTCAGCGCCCAATTCGAACGCAACCCACCCGACCGACAAGCTGCCGCAGTACTGGGGGCACGGTCAGCCTCCGCCGGATCAGCCACCGGAAGAACCCGCGCCTGGGCGGCCGAAAGCACCGCGCTGGCTGTGGATCGCCGCTGCCGCGGCGGTGCTGATGGTTGCCGCACTGGTCATCGCCCTGGTGATCGCCAACGGCACAGCGCGGAAGCAAAGCGCGGTGCCACCGCTGCCGATGCCGAGTTCACCAAATTCCGCGTCGACCGCACCGTCGTCGTCGCCTTCGCCGTCGGCCAGCGCATCGGCGCCGACCAGCACCGAATCAAGTGAGCCCAGCAACGCGGGCGCGATGCAGACCGTGGAGTACAACGTCACCGGCGAAGGCCGCGCAATCAGCATCACCTATGTGGACAACGACGGGCTGATGCAGACCGAATTCAACGTCGCGTTGCCGTGGAGCAAGGAAGTCAGCCTGAAGGCGTCCGGCAGCGCGAAGGCCAACATCACGATCATCAATATCGGCCACGACGTCACCTGCACGGTGACCGTGGACGGGGTCGAGGTCAACGAACGCACCGGCGCTGGCCTAACAGTCTGCAACGGATCGGGCTGAACTTGATTGTCCGGCTCCTCCTCGCGCCACGGCGCGCATCGTCGCCGGACTGACCCGGCTCAAACCCCCGTCGGAGTGAGGCTTCGGCGCGGGGTACGGACCATTAGCAAGCCCAGCAGCCCGACACCCATGACCAGACACAGCCCGCCCATGCCGGCGCGGACGGCGCCGAACACGTCGACGAAGACCGAAAACAGCCAAGGCGCCAAGAAAGACACCGCACGTCCGGTCATCGTGTAAAGGCCGAAGGCCACGCCTTCCTTGCCATCTCTGGACATCCTCAGCAGCAGCGTGCGCGCCGATGCCTGCGCCGGCCCGATGAACAGGCACAGCATCAGTCCGGTGACCCAGAACGCGCGGGGACCGGACAAAACCATCATGGTAAGAGCGAACACGATGATGCTGGCCAGCGATACGACGATCACCGGCTTGGATCCGATCCGGTCGTCGACGAACCCGCCGAGCACAGCTCCGAGCGCTGCCACCACGCTCGCGGCCACCCCGAAAATCAGCACATCGGCCGGAGAGATCCCATACACGTTGACACCGAGCACGCCGCCGAAGGTGAATACGCCGGCCAGCCCATCCCTGAAGACCGCGCTGGCCAGCAGGAAATACACCAGGTTGCGATCCCGGCGCCATTCGGCTGCCAGCTCGGTCCATAACTTGCGGTAACCGCCGAGCAGGCCCCGCACGGGAGCGGCGACTTCGGCAACGGCAGGCAGCCGGTGCGCGGTCAGCAGCAGCGGCAGCGCGAACACCGCTAACCACCCGGCGGCAACCAGCATCGCCGTCCGGACGTTCATCCCGTCGGCAGCCGACACCTGCAGCACTCCGCAGGTAGCGCCTTTGCCGGAAATGAAGCCGAAGTAGACCACCAGCAGCAACCCCACGCTGCCGGAAAATCCCGCTGCCAAGCCGAAACCGGAGATCCGGCCGGAGGTTTCCGGGGTTGAAAGCTGACGGAGCATCGCGTTGTACGGGACGCTGGCCAGATCGCCGCACGCCGCGGTCGCCGCGAGCAGCGCCAATCCCAGAAACAAATACTCCGGACGCTCACGGATCAGGCTCATAGCGCATGTCAGCGCCACCGCCAAACCGGTCAGCACGGTCAGGGCCACGCGCCGCCGGTGCGGATCCTCCACCCACACGCCGATCAGCGGCGCCAGCAGCGCGATGGTCACCCCGGCGACCGCCAGCGCGCGACCCAGCCAACTCGCCGGTGGAGCACCACCGGGCATCCCCTGACCGACGCTGTCGGTCAGATAAACCGAGAACACGAACGTCACCACGATCGCGCTCAGCCCGGCAGCACCGGTGTCCCACAGTGCCCACGTCAGCACCCGGGATCGCTCGGATCTGCGCGAACCCGACCCCGGGTTGCCCATGCTCGCACTTTAATGTCTGGTCGCCGACCCGCAGCGCCCGGCTTCGCCGCGCTCGCGATCGGCTCCTACCATTGGCGGGTGCCAGTACCCGCGCCCAGCCCCGACGCTCGTGCCGTCGTCACCGGAGCCTCCCAGAACATCGGCGAAGCACTGGCCACCGAACTGGCCACCCGCGGCTACAGCCTGATCATCACCGCGCGGCGCGAAGACGTCCTCACCAACCTTGCCGGCCGTCTGACCGACAAATATGGGGTCACCGTCGAAGTACGTCCGGCCGACCTCGCCGACACGACGGAACGCGCCAAACTGGTCGACGAGTTGGCCACCCGCAACATCTCGATCCTCTGCGCCAACGCGGGCACTGCGACCTTTGGTCCGCTCTCGACACTCGACGCAGCGGTGGAAAGGGCGCAGGTACAGCTAAATGCGATCGCCGTGCACGATCTCGTGCTTGCGGTGCTGCCGGGGATGATCGAGCGAAAGGCCGGCGGCATCTTGATTTCTGGTTCGGCGGCAGGCAATTCGCCGATCCCCTACAACGCGACCTATGCGGCCAGCAAAGCGTTCGTGAATACGTTCAGCGAGTCCTTGCGCGGGGAACTGCGTAAATCCGGCGTGCACGTCACACTGCTGGCACCCGGCCCGGTGCGCACCGAGCTACCCGACCCGGCCGAAGCGTCGATCGTCGAGAAGCTGGTGCCCGACTTTTTGTGGATCTCCACCGAGCACACAGCGAAGAAGTCTTTAGATGCATTGAAGCGCAACAAGATGCGCGTCGTGCCCGGCTTGACGTCCAAGGCTATGTCAGTGGCGAGCCAATACGCGCCGCGCGCTATTGTCGCGCCGATCGTCGGAAGCTTCTACAAAAAGCTGGGCGACTGACCTATCGGCGGCGGCGCCCGTTGCCGGTGAAGAAGCCCTTAAAGAGGTCGACGAGGAAGACCCTGAACTCTCGGCTGTTCACGAAACGCTTGAACCAACCTGGCTTCTTCGCAGTCGCAGGCGCCGACTTCGATCCCGCCTCCGCGGGCGGGCCGGCCTGGGCAGCTTGCGCTTTTTCGGCTTCGATCTTCTCGTAGGCGGATTCCCGGTCGACGGTTTGACCGTACGTTGCCTGCAGCGGGCTGGACTTGGCCGCAGTGCCGATCGCGTCGTCGCCGATGGCAGCCATCAGCGAACGGGGCGAGCGCAGCCTGGTCCACGCGACCGGAGTCGGGGCACCGCGCTCCGACAACACGGTGACGACCGCTTCGCCGATGCCCAGCGAGGTCAATGCCGAAGCCAGGTCGTAGACATCGGTTTTCGGATAGGTGCGAACCGTTTTTGTCAGCGCCTTCTGGTCATCGGGAGTAAACGCGCGCAGCGCGTGCTGAATGCGCGCCCCCAACTGCGACAGCACCTCGTTGGGCACATCGGTGGACAACTGAGTGCAGAAGAACACACCAACGCCGCGGGAGCGGATCAACTTGACGGTCTGCTCGACCTGCTCGAGAAACGCCTTCGACGCATCGGCGAACAAGAGGTGAGCCTCGTCAAAGAAGAACACCAGCTTAGGTTTGTCGACGTCGCCGATCTCGGGCAAGGACTTGAAGAGATCGGACAGCACCCACATCAAGAATGTGGAGAACAGGACCGGGCGTGCGGCCTGGTCGCCCAGTTCCAGCAGTGAGATGACCCCATGACCTTTGTCATCAAAACGCAGGAGGTCCTTGGGTTTTAGTTCCGGTTCGCCGAAAAAAGTATCGGCACCTTCGGCTTCCAGATTGACCAAGGCACGCAGGATGACGCCGGCCGTTTGCGCGGAAACGCCGCCAAGCGCCTTCAAATCGCCCTTGCCCTCGTCGCTAGTGAGTTTACTGATCACCGCGCGCAGGTCCTTCAGGTCCAGCAGCTCGTAGTGTTGCTGCTCGGCATAGTGGAAGATCAGACCTAACGTCGACTCTTGGGTAGCGTTGAGCCCCAACACTTTTGATAGCAGGACGGGCCCGAAGCTAGCAATGGTAGCCCGCACCGGAACACCGATGCCTTTGGTGCCCAACGACAAAAAGTCCACCGGGAAGGCGCTCGCCTGCCACGTCTCGCCGGTTTCCTTGGCGCGCGCGGTGACCTTGTCGCTGCTCTGTCCGGGTCGCGACAGGCCGGATAGGTCGCCCTTGACGTCGGCCATCAGCACCGGCACGCCCGCCGCCGAGAGCTGCTCGGCGATCAGCTGCAGCGTCTTGGTCTTGCCGGTGCCCGTCGCTCCGGCCACCAAACCGTGCCGGTTGATAGTGGCCAGCGGGATGCGGATTTGCGCGGCCGGGTCGGCCGTGCCCTCCACGACGACCGTGCCCAACTCCAAGGCCTGGCCCTCGACGGCGTAGCCGGCCGCGATCTGCTGCGCTGGAGTCACTGGAGTACCAGCCGATGCGCTGCGCGGTGTCGACTCGGAGCTCATCGTGACGTCTGCCTCTCCCTGGTAGTCGTAGTCCCGCGACGATGCGGGCCGCTTCCGGCCCGCTGAGGAGCCGGACAATCAAGCTAGTACCGACAACGCACGACCTTACTGGTTGACGCGCCTTGGCGGGGTGGCTGCAGGTCTGGCAGCCAACTTTGCCTACTGTGAACGCTGTGCGGGACGAACTGGTGTGGATCGACTGCGAAATGACCGGGCTGGATCTGCGTTCGGACAAGTTGATCGAAATTGCCGTGCTGGTCACCGACGCAGAGCTGAACGTTCTCGGCGATGGGGTTGACGTGGTGATCCACGCTGACGATGCGGCGTTGTCATCCATGATCGACGTGGTCGCCGAAATGCACACCCGCTCCGGCCTCATCGAGGAGGTGCGCGCGTCCACTGTGGATGTGGCGACCGCGGAGACGATGGTGCTCGACTACATCCGCGAACACGTCAAACAAGCCAAAACGGCACCGCTGGCCGGTAACTCGATTGCCACCGACCGTGGATTCATCGCCCGCGACATGCCTGCACTCGACTCGTACCTGCACTACCGGATGATCGATGTGAGCTCGATCAAAGAATTGTGTCGCCGCTGGTATCCGCGCATCTACTACGGCCAGCCGGCCAAGGGCCTGGCGCACCGCGCGCTGGCCGACATCCACGAATCCATCCGCGAATTGCAGTACTACCGGCGGACCGCGTTCGTCCCGCCGCCGGGGCCTGCCACCAGCGACATTGCCGCGGTAGCCGTCGCGCTGGGGGGTGAACCGGCCACGTCGGAGGCAATCGATTCGGCTGCCGAGCGCCCGAACGGCTAGTATCGACGTCGCTGCCTGTCCACGCGGAACCTCGCGTAGCCGGCTGGCGGCAATGGTGGGTGTAGTTCAGTTGGTAGAGCGTCAGGTTGTGATCCTGAATGTCGCGGGTTCGAGTCCCGTCACTCACCCCAAACAGGCGTCACGCCTTAGCGTTGCCGGCGTGCCACTGATCCCACGGGATGTTCCAGTCGCCAAGACCTTCGGTCCCCGACAGTGGCGGCCCCAAGGTGTTGAGCACTTCCACGATGTCGCCGCGCTTAGTGTGCTCGAAGAACCACTGCGCGTTGCTGGGACTGACATTCAGACAGCCGTGGCTGGTGTTGGTGTGGCCCTGAGCGCCCACC
>NZ_JBAPPI010000026.1:0-9624 GCF_049280035.1 Mycobacterium sp.
ACCACCACCGCCTACAGGGCCCGGCCGCGGCCGCCGTCGCAAACGGGGGCTGCTCTGGGGGGCACTGGCGCTGGCTGGGATTGTGGCGGCCGCGGCCGTGGTGGGCGTGTCGCTGCTAGCCCACCAAGGCGGCGGCTTGCCGCCCTATCAGGCTCAATCCCTTGACGGCAAATACGGGACCGTCCAGCTCAATCACCGCCCGCTGTCCATCGCGGCGCTCGGCCCCGGCGACCCTGACGCGGTGCTGTCATTGGGAGTTCAACCCGCTGCGATCAGCGGTCCACCAGGCACATTGCCGAGCTGGCTGCAAGACATGGTGCATTCGTCGCCTCAACGGCTTGCGATCACCGACGCGGCTGCGGTGGCGGCGACCAAACCCGATCTGATCGTCGACACCGGTGACATCGATAAGGCAACCTACGACAAGCTGGCCGCCGTCGCGCCCACGCTGACCCGATCCAACGACATTACGCAACCTTGGACATGGCAGACGCAGCTGAGCTGGATCGCCAAAGCCCTCGGCCGCGACAACACCGCTAAAACACTCCTCGACGAGGCGTCGGCGCAGCAGAACAAAATCAGATCCGAACACCCGGCCTTCGCCGGCAAGACCATCACTGTGGTCAACTACACCGACAGCGCCACCACCGTCGCCGCCCGCGAATCGCCTGCCACCAGTTACCTGGAGGGCATCGGGTTCACCTACAACACGAAATTCACCCGGGACGTCAACGACCCACTCGACACTGCAGTCAATCTCACCAGCGACTCGAACTACCAAGTCACGTCGACCGACGTCGTGATCGTTGCCCGCACCGACAAGGGGGCCGGAAGCGGCGGCTACGCCGGGCTGCCGGCCATTTTCAGGATCTACTCGGGGACCCTCGTCATCGTCGACGACGGCGCCACCATCACCGCGCTGCAAACCGGTGGGCCGGCCGCCACCAAATTCCTCAACGGCACCCTGGTGAACACGCTCGCCGACCAAATTCACTGACTAGCGCCGCCAATGCAAAGCAGCACCCGGCTCAACGGGATGTAGCTGGTGCACAGCGGCAGCGCCTGGGTTGAATCGGCTGGCTGACGGGTACTAACAGAGCCAACCGATACGGGGGCGCTATGACTTTTGACCTGACACCGACGGCGGCGCAACACGACCTGGCCCGGCGCACCCACGAATTCGCCGAATCCGTCATACGTCCGGTCGCCCTCGATTACGACCAGCGGCAGGAGTTCCCCTGGCCGGTGCTGGAGGAAGCCGCGCGGCAGGGCTTTTACGGCCCGCTGTTCTACCGCGACCTCATCGGCGACCCAACGGGTATTTCGTTGCCGATGTTCATGGAGGAGCTGTTTTGGGGTTGCGCCGGAATCGGTTTGGCGATCGTGATGCCGGCACTGGCGCTATCGGCCATCGGGCAAGCTGCCTCCCCGGAGCAGATGCTGGAGTGGGCGCCGGAATGTTTCGGAAGCCCAGGCGATCTCAAGCTCGCGGCGCTGGCGATCTCGGAACCTGAAGGCGGCAGCGACGTACGGAATCTGCGAACCACCGCGCGGCGGGACGGCAGCGACTGGGTGATCGACGGTCACAAGATGTGGATCGGCAACGGCGGTATCGCCGACGTACATGTGGTCAACGCGGTTGTCGACGAAGACCTCGGCCATCGCGGGCAGGCGTTGTTCATCGTCCCGGGCGGCACACCCGGTCTGAAGATGGTCCGCAAACTCGACAAACTGGGCTGCCGGGCGTCGCATACCGCCGAGCTTCTTCTCGACGGCGTGCGGGTCCCGGAAGCCAATTTGCTGGGCGGGCAAGAAAGGCTCGAGCATAAGCTCGCTAAAGCGCGCGAAGCCGTCGCCAGTGGAAAGCGTTCCGGCTCCGCGACATTGGGCACCTTCGAGCAGACTCGCCCGATGGTCGCCGCCCAGGCGATCGGCATCGCGCGGGCAGCGTTGGAATATGCCACCACATACGCCACCCAGCGGGAGGCGTTTGGCGGGCCGATCATCGACAACCAGGGCATCGCTTTTCCGCTGGCGGAGCTGGCCACCCAGATCGACGCGGCGCGGCTGTTGACCTGGCGGGCGTCCTGGATGGCCGCCCAAGGGATCCCGTTCAAGCGCGGCGAAGGCTCCATGTCGAAGATGGCCGCCAGCGAGGTTGCCGTCAGGGCAACCGAGCGGGCCATTCAGACCATGGGCGGTTGGGGCTATATCACGGACCACCCGGTCGAGAAGTGGTATCGAGATGCCAAGCTGTACACCATCTTTGAGGGGACCAGTGAGATTCAGCGGATCGTAATATCTCAGGCGCTGGGCGCCTCGGAAGGCACTCCGCCGCTGCACATCGAGATCGAGCCGTCGGGTGGTCCGTTGAACCGGGTGTTCGGCCGCGGCACACTGCTTCGGTCCCGGGTGGCGAGCGCGGCGCTGTCCGCCAAGGACCGGGTGCCGGAGCCGTTGATGCGCGTCGCGATGCAAGCGCTGCGGCCGCCGCGTAAGTGAGCCATTAGCCTGGGCGACACGGCTGCCTGCCGACCACCCGGGAAGGAACATAAATGACCACGGACAAGACCGGCGCTCAGACCACCGTCAGCGCCGCGGACGGCAAGTACACCATTGCCGTCGAGGGTCAGACCGTCGGGCTGGCCGCCGTCGCTGACCGCGACAACCGGCGGGTGTTCTACCACACCGAGGTAGAGGACCAGTTCGAAGGACGCGGTTTGGCGAGCATATTGGTGGGGGAGGCGCTCGAGGCAACCCGCGCCGACGGGAAGCGCGTTGTCGCCGTGTGCCCCATGGTGGCCGCATTCATCAAGAAGCACCCGGAATTCAGCGACATCACCGACCCGGTCACGCCCGAGATATTGCGGTGGTCACAAACGCTTTAGCCCCCGGGTCCTGCTAGCCGGCGCCCTTGCCATTGTCGACTCGATAGACCGCGCCGTGGATGGCGGCCGCAGCATCGCTGGCAAGGAATGCGATGACATTCGCAACGTCAAGGGGCTTCATCATGCCGCGCGGCGAGGCCGTGCGCATGATCAGGTCGTAGTTCGGGTTGTCCGGCGCACTGAACTGTTCGAGTTGCGGAGTGAGCATGCCGCCCGGACATATTGCATTGACGCGCAAGCGATCCGCGGTGTACTCCACCGCCAAAGCACGTGTCAGGCCAATCAGCCCGTGCTTGGCAGCGCAATAGCCGGCCGAGTAGGCCTGCCCTTCGACGCCGGCAATGGAGCTGACATTAATGATGTTGCCGCCGCGCTCCAGCAAATAGGGCAGTGCAGCCCTGCAGAGGAAGAACGGCCCGCTCAGGTTGACCGCGAGATCTTGTGCCCAGTCGTCGTCGGTCATCGACTCCGTTCGGCGCATCTGATGTCGCCCGGCGATGTTGATAAGGACATCTAGCCCACCCCACTCGCGAACGCACTGCTCGACGGCGTCTCGGCAGGCCTGCGCCGAGGCAACGTCCACCGATGCATATGAACCGTGTTTTACGTCGGCGAACACGTCGGCCAAGCGTCCAGTATCCCGGCCGATCCCGAAAACCGTTGCGCCCTGGCGGGAAAGCAGCCGGGCGGTCTGGGCGCCGAGGCCCGACGACGCGCCGGTCACCAACGCGACTTTATTTTGCAAGGCAGCCATACCAGTTCCCGTTCACCTAGGTTCGCACCCGCGCAACGCTAACCCGCAGCAACTCAAGCGGCGCAACGAGTCTCGGTGCCCACCGGTGCACCGCGTCGACGAAGACGGGCGCGGCCCGGAAGTTCTGCCGGACCCGGCGCGCCGTCAACAACACCAGCAGGCAGACCGCCAGCCTGCCCAGCGCGATCCGACTCGTGCGCTTCTTCCAGGTTGACCGCGTCGGGCCCACGTGCCGACCGAAGTAGTAGCCGATGGATGTTGCCATCGCGAGAGCGGCGATTCCCACGAACACCATCATGATGATGAGCGTTCTTGGTCACCGTCGCGGCGAGGTCACACCCCGGACACACCTCGGCCAATAAGCGCGGGCCTGAAAGTCAATTTTGTTTGTGGGCGAAGGGGGACTTGAACCCCCACGTCCCGAAGGACACTGGCACCTGAAGCCAGCGCGTCTGCCATTCCGCCACTCGCCCTGAACAATCGGTGGAGCCTACCACTGTAATAGCCTGCATCCCCAACCACGCCGACGCCGTGACGGTGGTGCTCGGCGCCGCCTCCACGGGCGCCGCACGCGCGCTTGACCTGGACCGATGCGATTCTCAGAGTTCTGCAAGTGCCCCTGTGATGCGCTGGCCCGATACCATGCTGGGAGTACGACACGCGTGATGCGACACGCCGGAGGATCGTCCGCCGTGCAGCCGCAATAGATAAAGGACTGAGGCGGGCGCTTGGAGATGAGCAGCCAGAAGGGGCTAGTTCAACGCATCGAGCGCAAACTTGAGGTCACCGTCGGCGATGCCTTCGCCCGAGTGTTCGGCGGCTCGATCGTCCCGCAAGAGGTAGAAGCCCTGCTGCGCAGGGAGGCGGCCGACGGAATCCGCCCCCTTCAAGGCGATCGGCTTTTGGCTCCCAACGAATACATCATTACCCTCGGTATGCACGACTATCAGAAAGTGGGCGCCGACCCGGGCCTCACTTCAGACGCTTTCGCTAAGCACTTGACGGGATACATCGGCGAACAGGGGTGGCAAACATATGGTGACGTGGTCGTCCGGTTCGAGCAGTCGGCGAACCTACATACCGGCCAGTTCCGCGCCCGCGGTGCTGTCAACCCCGATGTCGCGCCCCGCCCGACGGCTAGCGAGCCCGCCGCGCCACAATCAGATCATGCGTTCAACGCAGAACCAGGAGTACCACCGATGACCGAGAATTCGAGCTACCGCGGCGGCCAGGGGCAGGGGCGGCCCGGCGACGACTACTACGACGACCACTACGGGCATCCGCAAGACGACCCGCGCGGTGGCCAGGCTCCCCAAGGTGGTTATCCGCCGGAACCGGCCGGCTACCCCGACCAGCAGGGTTATCCAGCGCCGCCACCCGACCAAGGCGGCTACCCGGAGCAAGGTGGCTATCCCGACCAAGGCGGCTACCCCGACCAACGCGGCGGCTACCCCGACCAAGGCGGCTACCAAGAACCAGGTCGCTACCCCGACCAACGCGGCGGCTACCCCGACCAACGCGGCGGCTACCCCGACCAACGGGGCGGCTACCCCGACCAGGGCGGCTACCCCGACCAGGGCGGCTACCCGCAGTACGAGCAGCGACCGGCCGGCGGCTACCCCGGCGGTCAAGGTCATGACCAGTACCGCCAGGGCGGCTACGGCCAGCCCGGTGGCCAGGGTTACGGCGAGTACGCCGACTACGGCCGCGGACCGGCCCGCCCCGATGAGGGCGGCTACGGCGCACCCGACCAACGGGCCCCCTACCCCGAGCAGGGCGGCGGCTACGACCAGGGCTACGCCGGTGGGCCGGGCTACGGCCGGCAGGACTACGGCCAACAGCCCGATTACGGTCGTTATGGCGACCCCGCTCCGCAATACGGCGGCGGGTATCCCGAGCCCGCGGGGCGTGACTATGACTACGGCCAGGCCCCGGAAGCCGGCGGCTACGGGGGCTACAGCCAGGGCGGCTACCCGTCGTCCGGGACTGCGGTCACGTTGCAGCTCGATGACGGCAGCGGGCGCACCTACCAATTGCGTGAAGGCGCCAACATCATCGGCCGCGGCCAGGACGCGCAGTTCCGGCTGCCGGACACCGGTGTGTCGCGCCGCCACTTGGAGATCCGTTGGGACGGCCACGTCGCGTTGCTGTCAGACCTCAACTCCACCAACGGCACCACCGTCAACAACGCGCCCGTGCAGGAGTGGCAGCTGGCCGACGGCGACGTGATCCGGCTGGGGCACTCTGAGATCGTCGTCCACATCCATTGAGCCCGTAGTCGCGCAGCTGTCCAGCTTCAGCCCGCTTCGACCGCCGTCCAAGTATCGTGACGTTGCTATATCCGGGCACGCGAAGCGTGCGGCGCCAGGACGGAGGGGACGCCAGATGCAGGGACTAGTACTGCAGCTGACGCGTGCCGGTTTCTTGATGCTGTTGTGGCTGTTCATCTGGTCGGTGCTGCGAATCCTGCGGACTGACATCTACGCGCCGACCGGCGCGGTCATGGTGCGACGCGGTTTGACGTTGCGGGGCACCTTATTGCCGTCGCGGCAGCGCCTCACAGCCGCGCGCTATCTGGTAGTGACCGAGGGGGCGCTGGTGGGTGCACGAATCACGCTCAGCGGGCAGCCGGTGCTGATCGGACGCGCTGACGACTCCACTCTGGTGCTGACCGACGACTATGCCTCGACACGGCACGCCCGGCTGTCTCAGCGCGGCTCGGAATGGTACGTCGAAGATTTAGGATCGACCAACGGCACATACCTTGACAGGGCGAAGGTGACGACCGCGGTACGCGTTCCCATTGGCACGCCGGTTCATATCGGCAAGACGGTAATCGAGCTGCGCCCGTGACTTTGGTCTTGCGTTACGCGGCCCGCAGCGATGTCGGCTTGGTGCGCTCCAACAACGAAGACTCGGTGTACGCCGGCGCGCGATTGCTGGCGCTCGCCGACGGCATGGGCGGACACGCCGCCGGTGAAGTCGCTTCCCAGTTGGTAATTGCCGCGTTGGCCCACCTCGACGACGACGAACCCGGTGGCGACCTGCTCGCCAAGCTGGACTCCGCGGTACGCGCCGGCAATTCGGCCATCGCCGCCCAGGTTGAGATGGAGCCCGACCTCGAGGGAATGGGCACCACACTCACCGCAATCCTGTTCGCAGGCAACCGTCTTGGGCTAGTGCACATTGGCGACTCGCGTGGCTATCTGATGCGCGACGGCGAGCTGACCCAGATCACCAAGGACGACACCTTCGTCCAAACCTTGGTTGACGAAGGGCGCATCACCCGGGAAGAGGCACACAGCCACCCGCAGCGATCGTTGATCATGCGGGCGTTGACCGGGCATGAGGTCGAGCCAACGCTGACCATGCGGGAAGTACGCACCGGCGACCGATACCTACTGTGCTCGGACGGGCTTTCCGACCCGGTCAGCGACGAAACCATCCTCGATGCCCTCCAGATTCCCGATGTCACCGACAGCGCCGACCGCCTCATCGAATTGGCTCTACGCGGCGGCGGCCCGGACAACGTCACCGTGGTGGTCGCCGACGTCGTCGACCACGACTACGGTCCGACCCAGCCGATCATCGCGGGCGCGGTATCCGGCGACTCCGATTATCAGGACCAACTGACCCGCCCCAACACCGCAGCCGGCCGGGCGTCGGCCATCAACCCACGCAAAAGTGTAGTGAAACGCGTTCTGCCGCAAGTCGATACGTTCACCCGCCCGAAACGGTCGCGCCGGCGAATTGCGATCGGTGCCGCGCTCGTCGTCTTACTGGTGCTCGCAGGCCTAGCCATCGGCCGAACCATCATCCGCAATTACTACTACGTCGGCGCGTACAACGGCACCGTGTCCATCATGCAGGGCATCCAAGTGTCCATCCTGGGTGTGCCACTGCATGGGCCCTATTCGCAAGGTTGCCTGAACAGCCGCAACCAGCTGTCGGTAATCCGCTACGGCCAGGCCGGCGGCAATAGCGGTTGCCAACCGATGAAGCTGTCCGACCTGGCTGAGTCGGCTCGCACCCAAGTGGCTGCCGGACTTCCAGCAGGCACACTCGAGCAAGCCAACGCACAACTACGCAGGTTGTCGACCGAGTCGCTGCTAAAGCTCTGCCCGCAGGCGCGCGCCCAATCGCCGCCCACCTCGACGCCCCCGCCCGCACCCGCTACGACCCAGCCCCCGAAACCCGGCGCCAGCACCCCAGAACAACTTCCGGCAAATCCATCGCCGACACCCGCCGCGCCCACCCTCACAACGCTCGCCCCGCCGCCGCCCCAGCCGGGCACCGAGTGCCGGAAACCGGCATGACCACCCAGCCGCAGCCGCCGGTCGCGGTGACACCTCCGTTGCCGAATCGGCGCAACGCCGAGCTGCTGCTGTTGTGCTTTGCCGCCCTGATCACGACGGCGGCCTTCGCGCTGGTGCAGGCCGACCAGGAACGCGGCCTGAATTGGCAGCTGATCAATTACGCCGCAGGGTTTTTAGCGGTGTTCGCATGCGCCCACCTGGCCATCAGACGCTTTGCGCCGTACGCGGACCCGTTGCTGCTGCCGATAGTGGCGCTGCTCAACGGCCTGGGCGTGGTGATGATTCACCGGCTTGACCTCGACGACCGCCTCACCGGGGCCAGCGCGCGCGCAAACCCGCAAATCCTGTGGACGCTGTTGGGAGTAGGGGCTTTTGCCTTCGTGGTGATCTGGCTGCAGGACCATCGACAGCTCGCCCGCTACGGCTACGTCTGTGGGCTGACCGGACTGGTGATCCTGGCGATCCCAGCATTGCTGCCGCGGTCGTTATCTGAGCAGAATGGCGCCAAGATCTGGATCAAGTTGCCGGGCTTTTCGATTCAGCCCGCGGAATTCTCCAAAATCCTTCTGCTCGTTTTCTTTTCGGCGGTGCTGGTTGCCAAACGCGGCCTGTTCACCAGCGCCGGTACGCATTTCCTGGGCATGGATCTGCCGCGTCCACGTGACCTGGCTCCGCTGCTGGCGGCCTGGGTGGCCTCGGTCGGCGTGATGGTCTTCGAGAAAGACCTCGGGACTTCGCTATTGCTCTACGCATCGTTTCTGGTGGTCGTTTATCTTGCCACCCAGCGGTTCAGCTGGGTGGTCATCGGTTTGGCCTTGTTCGCGCTGGGAAGCGTTGCGGCATATTTCATTTTCAATCACGTCCGGGTTCGCGTGCAGACCTGGCTGGACCCATTCGCCGACCCGGATGGCGCCGGCTACCAGATCGTGCAGTCGCTGTTCAGCTTTGCTACCGGCGGGGTCTTCGGCACCGGACTCGGCAATGGCCAGCCAGGCACGGTGCCGGCGGCGTCGACCGATTTCATCGTCGCCGCGTTCGGTGAAGAACTCGGGCTGGTCGGATTGGCCGGCGTGTTGATGCTCTACACCGTCGTGATCATCCGCGGCATGCGGACCGCGATCGCGGTGCGGGACAGTTTCGGCAAGCTGCTGGCCGCGGGCCTGGCTTCGGCGCTGGCCATCCAGCTGTTCATCGTCGTCGGCGGGGTAACCAACCTCATTCCGTTGACTGGGTTGACCACACCGTGGATGTCGTACGGGGGCTCGTCGCTGTTGGCCAACTATGTACTGCTGGCCATCCTGGTGCGCATCTCGCATTCCGCCCGGCGCCCGTTCCGCGCCCGGTCGCGCAACACATCGCCGATCGCGGCGGCCAACACGGAGGTGATCGAGCGAGTTTGACGTCCTCCTCTGGCTGAAGCCAGAGGATCCAATCCAATCCACTATCTATGCGGCAGGAGAGCAGAGTTGAGGTTCACGGTTCGTAGACCGGCTAGCGCCGAGGTCTCCCCGTGCTGTCACCGCCCGTCCGGCGGTGATGTTGCGTGCAGCGTTCACGTCGGCGTTGCACGGACCCGCGTTGCAGGCTTGGCACTGGAAAACCGCTTGGCTCTGACGGTTTCCGGGCGCGGTGTGCCCGCACACGGCGCATCGTTGCGATGTGTACG
>NZ_JBAPPI010000027.1:0-1504 GCF_049280035.1 Mycobacterium sp.
GGCATCGACCTCGGCGTGCCGGCGGCCTTTTTGTCAGATCCGGGCTTTGGCTAGAATGCCAACGGGCTAAACCCATCGAAGGGCGGGACAATCCCCGTGGAGTATGTCAGCGACTATACGCATGCGACCGTTGATCCGGCCGGGTGGGCACGGGCTAGAGAAGACCAAGGGTGGAGCATCCTCTCGGTTGCCGATCACTTTCATTTCTTCGCGCGGCCATATCCACATGTGTGGGTCAGCGCCAGTGCGATGGCGGCGGCGACGACCCAAGCGCGGATCACGACAGCTTTCACCAACAACGTGTTCCGCAGTCCAGTCGAGGTCGCGCAGGCCGCGTTGATGATGCAGCTGGTGGCCGACGGTCGGTTCGAGCTCGGGATGGGCGCAGGCTGGTTGCGCGACGAGGTGATCGACGCCGGAATGTCTTACCCTGAGCCTCGTGACCGCGCGGGAGCTTTTATCGAATCCGTGCAAGTGGTCCGGTCGCTTCTTCACACGGGGCGGTGTGACTTCAAGGGTTCCTACTACGAGGTGCACATCGATGGCATTGGCCCGGTTAGTGAACGCCCGCCGGCGTTGATTGCCTCCGTCGGCGGACGCCGCACCGTTCGTGAGGTAACACCGCACTGTGACAAGGTGGAGATCAAACCGTTCGGTTCAATGAGTCGGTCGGGCGAATTTGATTTGCACGGCTGGGCGCAGATCCCCGAGAGTCACATTGTCGCCATGATCGAGCGTGTCCGACAGGTCCGTCCGGATATTGAGATCGGCGCTTACCTGATCTGCAACGTTGGCGACGATGATCTAACCCGCGAGCTGGAGAAGCTCGCCGGCGATGGCATCTTCTCTCGGTTCTTCGGCTCTGCCAGCAAGGTTGCGGAGGGTATGGCGTGGCTCGGCGAACTCGGGATTACCCGGTGCCAACTCGGCGCGATCGACGATGCGTCGTACGACCGCCTCGCTCCGGTCCTCTTTTCCTGAGGGGTGGCCATGGTGAACATCGCGGCGGCAATGCGAATCGGGATCAAGCGTGGGCCAGTATGAGGCCGCAATTGGCACACTGCGCAGCGAAAGTCACCGCATCCCGTTGCGATGGTGGCGGCCGTAAGCGCGCACTGCGCAAGGATCATGAGGACGCGCGAGATCTGCTGGTAGTCAAGATGAATCGCGCGATGGACGACAACCACACAGATGGGAAGATCCCGCACTTCGCAAAATCGCTGGTTTGGGTGGAAAAGCTGTTAGCTCGGACCGCCACCGCCGACCCGCAACATGAATCTCGGGGTATGTGACCTAGTGAAAGCTCAGTTGTCATGAGCTCCAGCGGGAAAGGACTGACTCTCCGATGAGGGTGTTTATTGATCGTGGTCTGTGCCAGGCCGTGCAGTACTGCCCCGGTTCGGGTCTGAGCTCGGAATGACGGCCTTCACTTCCCGATGACCGTGCTGCGGAGGGGTAGAGAGCAGCCGGAAACCATCACCCTGGTAATGACACCGGACCCGAC
>NZ_JBAPPI010000028.1:0-8175 GCF_049280035.1 Mycobacterium sp.
CGTGGGCAAGCGGGCCTCGCCGGTGCACGACGGCCCGCCGCTCCAGTAGATCCACACTGACACAACGGAATTCGTGCGGCAGTTCCTCGATGATCTGCCCGCCAAATGCACCGCGAAGGGCGGCCAAGGTGCGGCGCCCGCGGATCAATCCCTTGGACGGCAGCGTGTAGTCGCTGGTCGGGTTGCTGCGGATGAAGTATTCGTAGATGGTCGCGTCTACCGCGGCCGCGTCCCGACCGGTGGCTGCAAGCCCCGCGATGATCGCCCCCATACTGGTCCCTGCATAGCGGTCGATCGTCACCCCCGCCGCCTCCAACTCCTCCAGCACGCCAAGATGGGCGAAAGCCCGCGCGGCCCCACCGCTAAGGACCAGCCCGACCGAACGGCCTGCGATGCGGGCGGCAAGCGGGCGTAGGTCGGCCGTCGCATGCGCCGAGCGGACCTGATGCACCGAGCGCGGCGTCAGCAATTCCTCCCAGGCACAACGCTGTTCACGGTCGGCGGGCGGCCCTGCGAGCACCAGGTCGGCGCCCGCCGCTCGTGCCGGCAGCCGTTCCGACGGGGGTGTCGGGTCAGTCGTTACGAGCACGACGCGATCGGCCGAGCGCAAGCAGAAGTCCCGCCAGTCCGCGTCGTCCGCTGCCGCGTGCAGCACCACCTTGTCCGCCACCCGCTCGGCGCGTTCCAAACCGTCGCGATCTACGCGGCCCGGGTTCACCACCTGTAGCCGACTCGATAGCGCGTCGACCAATTCGGTGGCCACCATCGATACGGGCGCGCCGGCGTCGACACCGACGATCGCGACGACCACCTCAGATGTCGGTGTCCGCGCGACGACGGGCGGCGGGTTCTGGTGCAGTCGGGTAGCCAGGACCCGCAGCAGTGATGCGAGGACGCCCGCGTCGGTGATCTTGTCGAATTCGGCCTTGGTGAGCCGCACGAGCGTGGAGTCGCGCATGGCGCGAATCGACGCGGACCGGGGCGCATCGATGAGAAATCCGAGCTCGCCGATGACTTCACCGCGGCCCAATTCCCTGAGTACGACGTCGTTTTGGAGCACCTGCAATCGTCCGCTACGCACCACATATAGGGAGTCGGATGGTTCACCCGCGTGCAAGAGATACGAGCCCGCCTCCAACTCAACCTGCTCGGCGTGGTCTCGCAGCTCTGCTAGGGCGGCCGGGTCCAGCCCGGCAAACAGCGGCAGGGTGCCGAGCGGATCGACCTCGCCGGCTGCGGTCGGCCGGACCTCGGCGAGTGCGGCGTGCCGGGGCGCCGACCGCGCAGCCATGGGATCCATCTGCGGTGCGGGCTCGACCGCGCCCGCGGCTGCGGTATCGCTGCGGGTGCGGCCTAGCGACACCCCGCCGATCGCCACCGCGACAAAACAGACTGCGGCCAGCACCCAACCTCGCCGCAACGCTTCTTCGGCGGCGCCGCGAGCCGGCGTGCCGACCACGATCACCAACACCGCGACGCCGATCACCGCACCGAGCTGGCGGGTGCTGCTGACCACCGCCGACGCGGTCGCGTAACTGCCGCCCGCGGTCAGCCCCGCCAGGGCGGCACTGCCGAGTATCGGCAGCGTCGCACCGACCCCAATGCCCTGCAAAAGTTGGCCGGGCAGCCACTCCGTCAGGAAATGCGGTGTGGGCCCGACACGTTCGATGTACCACAGCAGGCTGCTGGCCCAGATCAGTGCGCCGACGATGATGATGGGGCGGTATCCGCGCCGGTCGGCGACGCGGCCCAGGACCGCGGCGACAACCGCGGCGACGAACGCGGCGGGCGCCACCGCCAGGCCCGCGCGCAACAAGTTGTACCCCCACACGTAGTTCAGGAACAACACATGCGTCAGCAGGTAGGCATAAAACCCGGCACTGGCGATCAGTGTCAGCGTGTTGCCGGCCGTAAACGACCGAATGCGTAGCAACGCGGGCTCGATCAGCGGCGTCGGAACGCTCCGCGAGCTCAGTACAAAGCCGACCATCGCGACCACCCCGGCCAGAAACGACCCGATGGTTGCGGGGCTGACCCAGCCCCAGTCCGGTCCCTTGACCAAGCCAAGCGTCAGGCACCCGAGCGCAAGCGCCAGTAGCGCCGCACCTCGTAAATCGGGCACGCGCCGCCGTCCAGAGGCGCGGCTCTCGACCAACCCGCGCCGAGCCACCACTACCGCTGCAAGCCCCAGCGGCAGATTCACCAAAAACACCCAGCGCCAACTTGATGCGTCGACGAGAGCACCGCCGATGGGCGGACCGAGGCCCGACGCGATGGCCGCCGCTGCGCCCCACAGGCTCACTCCGTGTGCGCGGCGCGCCGCGTCGAAACTCTCGACAACGAGCGCCAGTGACGCCGGTACCAAGATCGCCGCGCCGATGCCCTGCAGCACCCGGAATGCAACCAGCTGGCCGACGGAATCGGCGGCCGCGCAGAGGCCGGACGCGGCGGTGAACAACACCACACCGTAGATGAACATCCGCTTGCGCCCGAGCAGGTCAGCGAGCCGGCCGCCAGCCACCAGAAAGGCGGCGAAGGCGATGTTGTAGGCGTTGAGCACCCACGACAGGCTGCTGATGTCGCTGTGGTGGAAGTACCGCTGGATGGCCGGGAAAGCAATGTTGACGATCGTGGAGTCGAGAAACGCCAGGAAGGCGCCGAAAGCCGCGACCAGCAGCACCGCCCTCGATGACGGTTGCCGGCGTTTGGCGAGCGGGATGGGCGGCTCACCTGGCCCTTGGCTTCGTCTGCCCGCACGGACCACGTCCGCATCAACGGTAGCGGCGCCCCGGCCACCCCTGTTCGCCATGAGCACCCCTATTCAGTGCGGCTATTGCCGACGCTGTTGACGCCGCAATTGTCGCTGAACAGTCCCCGATGAGTCTGGCGAATTAGGGATGTGTGACCTGCCCGGCTAGCGTTTCCTGAATATGAACGTGTCGCTCGATTTATGGTGTTTCCGACCGTGGCTGCCGGGAGGCTGATGTGGACGGGACCCCGTTTGGGCGGTACCGCTTGGTGGAGTTGTTGGGCCGCGGCGGCATGGGCGAAGTGTGGCGGGCCCACGACACCGACACCGATCGCATCGTCGCCGTCAAAGTCTTACCCACGCATTTGTCTGAAGACGAGGAATTTCAGCGGCGTTTTCGCCGGGAGGCCCATGCGGCCGCCCGACTGAACAACCCGCACGTCATTCCGATCCACAACTACGGCGAAATCGACGGCCGCCTCTATGTCGATATGCGGCTGATCGAGGGCCGTGACCTCGAAACCGTGCTCGCCGACGGGCCGCTGGATCCCGCCCGCGCGGTGCGCATCATCGACCAGGTCGCCAGGGCCTTGCATGCCGCCCATAAAGTCGGCCTGATCCACCGCGACATCAAGCCGTCGAACATCCTTCTCGATGCCGACGACTTCGCGTATCTGATTGATTTCGGGATTGCCCGCGCGATCGATGAGACACGAATGACCAAGTCCGGCAACACGATCGGCACTTTCGCATACATCGCACCTGAGCGTCTCGACGCCCGAGCAGAAGAGGATGGCCGCGCGGACATCTACTCATTGGCCTGTGTGCTGTATGAGTGTCTGACCGGACAGCCGCCTTTTCCTGGCGACTCGATGGCGCATCTGGTTACCGCACACCTCACCACCCCGCCGCCTCGACCCTCGACCGCCCAACCGAATGTGCCCTCGGGGGTCGACAATGTCATCGCGACCGGTATGGCCAAAGACCCAAACCACCGCTATGCCACCACCATCGAACTAGCCGACGCCGCCCGCGACGCGATTACCGACCCCATCGGCCGCCCGACACCAACTCCTACACAGCCACCCACCGAGCAGACGTCAAGTCCTGTCCCGCCAGCAGCGGTCACGAAGTACCGACAACCACAACCCGCGCACAGCCCATGGTCCCCACCGGCTATCACATACCCTTCTGAACCGCTCGCCCCCGGGATGGCGGGTTTCGGATCCGAACGGCAGACCGCTGAGCCGGTCCCGAGACCGCAGCGCCAACGCCGGGTGGGCGTCATCGCCGCGGTCGTCGCGACGGTTGTGGTCCTAGCCTCCGGCATCATCGGCATCACCGGCTACCTCCTGCTGAAGGACCGGCACCCCGCCGAAACCCCAACGGCGCAACCTGCACCACCGCAACCCGCACCACATTCGAGCCCGGCCTCCAGCACCCTCCAGGCGCCCCCGCCCCCGCCAAGCGCGCTGAACGGGCTGCTGCTCAGCCCCGACCAAATCAACACTGCGATGGGCACCACCGACATGAGTTCCGTTGGCACGATGACAACGATGCCCGACAACAGCTTTGCGGTGTCGGACCAGGCGTGCCTACCCTTGTCGGCGGCGGCGGAAGCCAAGGTTTATGCCGGCAGTGGGTACACCGCCGTGCGCGCTCAGGTGGTCGCAAAGGCGCAACAAAACGCGGTGAATCAGGCCGTCGTGTTGTTTTCCTCCGCCCAGGATGCCGGCTCGTTCTTCACCGCCTCCGCAGAAGGCTGGCAGGCCTGCTCCAATCACCAATTCACCCTTACCGCTAATGGCAATTCGCAGGTGAACACCGTGGGGCCGGTTTCCAACACCAACGGCACGTTGAGCGCCACTGTCACGCCCGCCAACAGCCTTGGGGCCTGCGAACGGGCGCTGACCGTGGCCAACAACGTCGCGATAGACGTCACCGCATGTCTCGGCCCACAGGGCGCCGCCGCCAACATCGCCCACCAGATCGCCGCCAAAGTGGGGCGCTAACCGCGGCCAACAACGTCATCATCGACGTCCTGGCATGCGTCGTCGACGGGCCCGCCGACCGCTGCCGGAGTCAACATCGCGCATCAGATCGCCGTCAAAGTACCCACACCGTAGTGACGTTCGCTTATCGGCCGCCAGACAGACGACGGCGCCGGTGGCGGTCACCTGCGCGGACCGCCACCGGCGCCAGCCGGTGATGCTTTAGTGCCAGTGGATGTTGGCCGAACCGGGGTGCACGCCCTGCCAGTGCAGCGCGGCGTGACCATTGTTGGGGCCGCCGATGACGCCGCCCTGGTAGGTCTCGGCCGACGCGGTCGCAGCGGTGGCCAGCGCGCCCAGCCCGATGGCAGCAGCAGCAACGGAAGCGGCGGCGAACTTGGCGAAACGGTTGGTGATCATGTTGGATTCCTTCGGTGTAGGTGTTCCGGGGCTTTCCCGTTGACAACAGAATCTGATGACCACCTAAAAAGATTCTTGCAACATTCTGGGTGACTTCTGCATGCGCATCAGACCACCGATTTAACCGGAAATCGCCAGACCAGCCGCCCAGCAGCCCCGCACCCGCACCGGCGGCGAACTCACCAACGCGCTGTTAGCTGCCGGAGCGAGACGGCCCCGTCGAAACGGGTGCGCCCAACGCGCATCTCGCCAAATGGTCCGCGGCCGCGCCGGCGCGACGGTGGACCGCGATGACCTGCGCGGGCATCAGCTGAAGCGATATCGTTCATCGAGCTTGCGGGGCTTTCGCGACAGGAGGCTTGAGTGCAGGGCACGCCGTTCGGTCGCTATCGCCTGATCGAGTTGGTGGGCCGCGGCGGCATGGGCGAGGTGTGGCGCGCGCATGACACGGCGGCCAACAACCGAACTGTGGCAATCAAACTGCTGCCGCCACACTTGGCCCAAGACCACACGTTCGTCGCGCGGTTCCGCCGCGAAGCCGATGCGGCAGCGCGGCTGAACAACCCGCACATCATCCCGATCCACAACTACGGCGAAATCGACGGGCGGCTGTATGTGGACATGCGGCTCATCGAGGGCCGCGACCTCCAAGAGGTGCTGGCCGACGGGCCGCTGGAATCGAGCCGGGCGGTGCGCATCATCGAGCAAGTCGCCAAGGCACTGCACGCCGCGCACAAAGTCGGCCTGATCCACCGCGACGTCAAACCCTCCAACATCCTGCTCGACGACGATGATTTCGCCTATTTGATCGATTTCGGCATCGCCCGCGCCGCCGACCAGACCGGTCTCACGGGCACCGGCGCCATAATCGGCAGCTGGCCCTACATGTCCCCGGAGCGGCTGCGAGACGGGCAGGTCGATGCCCGCTCCGACATCTATGCGTTGGCGTGCGTGCTCTATGAGTGTCTGACCGGCAGCGCGCCTTATCCCGGAGACAATTTCGAACAGCAAATCACCGCGCACTTGACGGAGCCACCGCCGCGCCCGTCGAGCACCGATCCCAACATCCCCAAGCAGGTCGACCAGGTAATCGCCACCGGCATGGCCAAAGACCCCGACCAGCGTTATGCCACCACCGTCGAGCTAGCCGACGCCGCCCACGACGCCATCACCACCCCGCTGGCACCACCCGCCCCCACCCTGCTCGGCGACGCGCCCCGACCCGCACCTGCGCCCACCCGCCGTCACGATCAGGTGCCACCCATGCAGCGGCCCGCACCCGCCGCGCGGCAACAGGCCGGCTACCCGGCCCAACCCGCGACCCAACAACGCCCACCCGGCTGGCCGCCTGTCCCACAAACCCGACCCGCCGACCGGCCGTCCTCTCACATCGGTACATCGCCACCGCCGTGGCACCGCCCACGCCGGCAGGTGATGGTGGCGTTGATAGCCGCGATCGTCGTGGTCCTGGTCGCCGCCGGCATCACCGGCTACCTGCTGCGCCCAGCCCCAACCCAAACCCCAACCGCGCAGCCCGCGCAGCCTTCGGGGCGAACCGGGCGGCCCGCAGCACCTGCGGCGCCAACCGTGCTGCCGTTCACCGGCCTCAAAAACCCCGACGGTCTGGCGGTGGACACCGCCGGCAACCTCTACGTCACCGACAATGGCAATAACCGGGTGCTGAAACTGGCGGCGGGCTCGGCCACCCCGATCGCGCTGCCCTTCACCGGCCTCAACGACCCCCGCGGTGTGGCAGTGGACGGCGCCGGCAACCTCTACGTCAGCGACACTCAAAATAATCGGGTGCTGGAACTGGCGGCGGGCTCGAGCACCCCGATCGCGCTGCCCTTCACCGGCCTCACCTACCCCGAGGGCGTGGCGGTAGACGCCGCCGGCGCCGTCTACGTCCCCGACGGTGGCGATCGGGTGGTCAAACTGGCGGCGGGCTCGAGCACCCAGACCGTGCTGCCGTTCACCGGCATCAACAACCCCCGCGGTGTGGCCGTGGACACCGCCGGGAGCGTGTACGTCGCCGACCTTCAGAACAATCGGGTGCTGATGCTGGCGGCAGGCTCGAGCACCCAGAGCGTGCTGGCCTTGACCGGCTTCGACGGCCCCCAGGGTGTGGCGGTAGACACCGTCGGCGCCGTCTACGTCACCGACTCTGGCAACAATCGGGTGGTCAAACTGGCGGCGGGGTCGAGCACCCCGACGGAGCTGGCCTTCACCGGGCTCAACAACCCTCACGGTGTGGCGGTGGATGCCGCCGGCAACGTCTACGTCGCTGACGTTGGCAATAGTCGAGTGCTGAAACTGGCGGCGGGGTGACGCTGGGACGGCGGGCGCTGGCGGCAACTGTAAGTTTTTAGCTTCCGACCTCGATGCGGCGGCTTAGAGTGTCGCTCGACGGCACTAGCCAGGGAGGCCGCCTATGGAGGGCACGCCGTTTGGGCGTTACCGGCTGGTGGAGTTGCTGGGCCGCGGCGGGATGGGCGAGGTGTGGCGCGCGCGTGACACGGCGGCCAACAACCGAACTGTGGCGATCAAGCTGCTGCCGCCACACCTGGCCCAAGACCACACGTTCGTCGCGCGGTTCCGCCGCGAAGCCGATGCGGCCGCGCGGCTGAACTCCCCGCACGTGATTCCGATTCACAATTACGGCGAAATCGATGGCCGGTTGTACGTCGATATGCGGCTGATCGAAGGCCGCGACCTTCAGACCGCGCTCGCTGATGGGCCGCTGCCACCCGGGCGCGCGGTGCGCATCATCGAGCAAGTCGCCAAGGCACTGCAGGCCGCGCACAGGGTCGGCTTGGTGCATCGCGATGTCAAGCCCTCCAACATCTTGCTCGACGAGGACGACTTCGCCTACCTGATCGATTTCGGCATCGCCCGCGCCGCCGACCAGACCCGAATGACCGGCACCGGCAACATCATCGGCAGCTGGCCCTACATGTCCCCGGAACGGCTGCGAGCAGGCCAAGTCGACGCCCGCGCCGACATCTACGCGTTGGC
>NZ_JBAPPI010000029.1:0-8350 GCF_049280035.1 Mycobacterium sp.
CTCCACCACCGTCGCCGGTCACGATCACCGAAACCAAACCGGCTCCACCGCCACCTCCGCCGCCTCCGGCAGACGAACCGTCAAATGGGCCGGGGGATGCGGTTGCCGGACAGCCGGATGACCCCGAGGTGCCGCCGCTTCCGCCGGGCGCGCCGGACGGGGTCGGCGGTGTGGCTCCGCATGCGACGATCATCTCCATCCGCCAGTCCTCGCGGGCCTTTGAGCTGGAGAAGCCCGGCGGCGGCGACAGCGAAGCCCGTAAGAAGGCCGGCACCGTTGCCACACTGGCCAGCGCGATCGTGCATGCGGCCAACATGGGCGCCAAGGTGATCAATGTCAGCGTCACGGCGTGCGTATCGGCGGCAGATCCGTTGGACCAGAGCGCCATTGGAGCCGCCGTCTGGTACGCCGCGACCGTCAAGGACGCAGTGATCGTCGCGGCAGCTGGTAACGAGGGCGAAGACGAGTGTGCCCAGAATCCGGGTTTCGACCCGTTGGATACCTCCGATCCGCGGGACTGGCATCAGGTCAGGACGGTGTCGTCGCCGTCCTGGTTCTCCGACTACGTGCTGTCAGTTGGCGCGGTCGACAACACCGGCGCTCCGGTGAACAAGAGCCTTTCCGGCCCGTGGGTGGCTGCTGCGGCACCCGGCGTCGGAATCATGGGGTTATCTCCGCAGACCGGTGGACCGGTGAACGCCTATCCGCCAATCCGGCCGGGTGAAAAGAACATGCCGTTCTGGGGGACGAGCTTTTCGGCGGCTTACGTCAGCGGGGTAGCCGCGCTGGTACGGGCCAAGTATCCGGCGCTGTCCGCTCATCAGATCATCAATCGCATTCTGCAGACGGCACATAATCCGGCGCGCGGTGTGGACAACCAGGTCGGCTACGGAGTGGTGGATCCGGTCGCCGCGCTGACATTCAACGTGCCACCCGGGGACCGCCTTGCGACCGGCGCTCAAAGCCGCCTGATCGTGCCGGCCGCCCCACCGCCGCCGCCGGATCACCGGGCCCGCACTGTGGCGTTGGTGTTCGCCGGATTGGTGGTCGCCGCGGTGGTGATCGCATCGCTCGTCGCGCGGGCTCGGCGAGAGCGATGACGGCAGGGTTGAGGCTGGCGATCATCGTCGGGGTTCTCGCGACCGGCCTGATCGGCTGGGCCGTAGCCGGATACCCGGGCGCCGCAGTAGGTTTGGCGCTTTCAGTAGCGGCCGGTGTGATCCCCTGGCGGGGGCAACCGCTGTGGTCATGGCTGATGCTCTGGCGCCAGCGCCGTCGAGCGATCACCTTGAGCGAACCCATCACCGTGGCCAACGACCGTGCCGGCGGTGGTGTTCGGTACCAGGATGGCGTCGCAGTGGTGGCCGTGCAGCTGCTCGGTAAGGCACATCGGCCGACCCTGTTCACCGGGTCGACGGCGACGTACACCGAAAACACCGTCGACGTCGCCGAACTGTTGCCGATGCTGCACCAGAGCCTGGGGTTGGCCATCGAATCGCTCAGCGTGGTCAGCGTCGGGACCCGGCGGCGCAGCAGCGGCGACTACGCGCGGGTCTACGACACATTGATCGGCACCCCGCCGTATGCCGGCCAGCGGGAGACATGGCTGATCGTCCGAATCGCGTCGTTCCCCAATGCCGAAGCGCTGCAATGGCGTACCTCGGTCGGCACCGCGACCCTGGCCGCGGCGCAACGGATCAGTGCGGCGCTACGGCAGCAGGGCCTCCGCACCAAGGTCGCGACCGCCACCGACATCGTTGAGTTGGAGCGGCGGCTGGGTTCCTCGGCGCTGAACGCGCAGCACCAGCGATGGCGCACGGCGCGGGGCGAGGGCGGTTGGCTGACAACCTATTGGTACCGACCCGGCGATATCACCGCGGAAAACTTAGAACACGCCTGGGCGCTGCGGGCCGATGGGATCATCCAGAACATCACCGTGCTCGGCGACGCCAGCATGACGGCAACGGTCACCGTTCGCACCGCACAGCCGCCGACAGCGCCACCGAGCGTCATGCTGAAGACCTTGCCGGGAGAGCAAGCACGCGCGATCGCGGCCAATCTCTGCGCACCGCTGCCGACGCTGCACGGTATCCGTCGCGGCATCCTGGCCGAACCGCTGATCATTCCGATCGGACCCTCGGGTGTGTTGCTGGGCAAGGTCGATGCCGGTAACCGGCTGATGCTGCCGCTCGACGACCCGGGGGAGTTCAGTCGGGTGCATATCGCCGCGCAGGACGTATTGGCCAAACGAATTGTGGTGCGGCTGGCCGGCGCCGGCGAGCGGATAACCGTGCATACCCGCGACCAGCAGAGGTGGGCGAGCGTGCGGATGCCCGATGTCGCCGTGGGCAATCAAGTCAGGCCGATCGCCGGCACCACCGTCAGCGTCGTCGACGGCACGGTCACTCCCGCGCCGCGACCGAACACGCTGATCTCGATCGGGGAGCCGGGAACGCCCTACCGGGGATCTGCCGATGTGCTCATCACCCAGATCGGCCCGGCGACCGTCGACGTGACGGCGGCCGGACAACTCCATACGGTTGAGGTCGAGTTGTTCCGGGCCGAGAATCGCTACATATCCTCGGAACCGACCCTGAGGACAACCGAGCTCGAATCGGTGGACTAAACGATGACCAGCAGCCGGCGACGATGCAGCGCCCGACGACGATGCAGCCCGCGAAGCGGGGTGAGGAGGAGTCGGGCAATTAAAGCGATGAGGAGGAGCGGCGCGCAATGACCAGCAGCAGTACCACGGCCGCCGCGCGCAAGCGATTCGATCAGGCGATGGCGTTGTTCGACAGCGACCAGCCGGCCGCCCAGACGCGGTTCCGCGAGGCCAGCGAAATCGACCCGTCGATGGCTGACGCGTGGCTGGGCCGCATCGCCGCCGGCGACGAGGCGCTGTCGACATTGCAGCAGTTGTACGCCTACGGGGCGCGGTTTCACCGGGAGACCAACCGGCTCGGTGTCCGGCTGTCGGCATCGATCAAAGCCGGGCCTTATCTGGCGATCTCGGTGACCGAGTCGTCGCACGCGGGGTTGGCGCTGGCCAGCGCGCTTGTCGATGACGGCCAGTACGAGAAAGCCGAGTCGCTGCTGAAAGATTCGGCACTGCTGGATAGCTGGGAGAACCATCAGTGGCAGCAGTATGTGCGGGCCTACCTGATGTTCGCCACGCAGCGCTGGCCCGACGTGATTTCGGTGGCAGCCACCATCTTGCCGCCGCAGGCGATCATCATGTCGGCGGTTACCGCGGCCACCAACGCATTGGCCGCACACGCGGCCGCTCATCTGGGGCAGGCACGCGTTGCGCTGGACTGGGCAGACCGGGTCGATTTACGGGCCGGACACGTCGGCGCGGGCGAGGCACGCCGGCACCAGCTGACCGACACCGCGGTGACAGCGATCGACCCGAACGAATTTCCTTTGATTGCAGCAGATCTCGCCTATGTGCGGGGGATGGCTCACCGTCAGCTCGATCAGGAGGACAAGGCCCAGGTCTGGCTGTCGAGGGCGACGATTAACGGGGCACTGATCGAGCCGGCGAAGGATGCGCTGGCCGACCCGAAGCTGCAGTTGGTGGTCACCGACGAGGAAACGATCAACACCCGCAGCAACAAATGGGACGTCACCACGCAGCGGTCCGAGCAGGAGCGCCGCGAAGAGGCGAACGACGAGCGGCGCGAAGAGCTGCTGGTCGAAGGTCGTGCCCTGCTCAACAACCAGGTCGGGCTCAGCGAAGTCAAACGCGCAGTGAGCGAAATCGAGGACCAGATCGAGGTCCGGGCTTTGCGACTGGCGGCTGGCCTGCCGGTGACCAATCAGACCAACCACATGCTTCTCGTCGGTCCACCCGGCACCGGAAAGACGACCACCGCCGAGGCGCTGGGAAAAATCTACGCCGGGCTGGGCATCGTGCGGCATCCCGAGATCATCGAAGTCAAACGGGCTGACTTCTGCGGCGAGCACATCGGGGCATCGGGCCCGAGGACCAACGAGCTGATCGCCCGTTCGCTGGGCCGCATCCTGTTCATGGATGAGTTCTACTCACTGGTGGAGCGCCACCAGGACGGCCGCCCGGACATGATCGGCATGGAGGCGGTCAACCAGCTGCTGGTCGCGCTTGAGGTGCATCGGTTCGACTTCTGTTTCATCGGTGCGGGGTATGAGAAGGAAGTCGACGAATTCCTCACCGTTAACCCGGGTTTGGCGGGCCGGTTCAATCGCAAGCTGCGCTTCGAGTCCTACGCTCCCGACGAGTTGGTGGAGATCGCGGTGCGCTACGGCGGACCGCGGGCGACGGTGATCGAGCCCGCCGCCCGCGAAGCGTTGAACATCGCTTGCAAGACCCTGCGGGCCTATCTGGCGCCTAACGGCAGCCACGGAATTGATCTCATGCAGAACGGCCGTTTCGCCCGCAACGTCGTCGAACGTGCCGAACGGCTACGCGATTCGCGGGTGGCCGCCCAGCACCGCACCGACAAGGGCTCGGTGACCGTCGAAGATCTGGAGACGTTGCGCACCCAGGACATCGTCGCGGCCGTCGTGGACGCGTGCGCGGAAAAGCATGTGCCGATCCAGATTTGAGCGCTAGACGCGTTATCCGGTGAGGATGCGGTATTGGGCCGCGGTCTGTTGGTGTGCGGTGTCAAGTTGGCGTGCAACCGTTTTGATCATGTACCGCCCAGCGGCGGCCAAGCACCAGTGGTGCGGCACCAGCCCGCCGGAACCAGGCAGGCGAGTACAGCGGCTCTGCGGTAGGCCTGGAACACCAGCGGCGGTTTGCGCGGCCGGGTTTGCGGCCACAGCGTCGCTGTAGTCCTGCACGAGTTTCTGGGCAGTGGTGGGGGTCTTGGTTTGGTAGATGGTCGTCCGGTTGATGGACACGTAGTCGACGCCGGCGGCGGTGAGCGCCGGGCCGATTTTGATGGGGTTGTCATCGAAGTGCAGGGCGCCGGGCAGGTCGTATGCAGCGCCTGATGTGGAGGTGGTCTCGTCGGCCGGCAGTGGCAATGTGCGGGCGACCAGGCCGGTCGGATCGAGTGGCAGGGTGCCGAACTGGGCGGGGTCGGTGGGTTTGAAGGTGTCGATCAGCGGTAGCTGGATGTCGAGGGTGTGAGCGGCCAGCTGTGCCTGGCAGTCCGGTCCGGCGGCGCAGCGGACGACTTGGATGAGCACAAACGGGCCGTGGCTGGTGGCTACGTTCAGTTCCTGCATGGTTTGGTTGCCTTCTAGGAAGGTGAGTAGGGCGCCTTTGGCGTCGAGGTGGCCGGGGATGGGGATGGCGCGTTCGGGTTCGGTCACGATTGGGGTGACGTCGCGGGTGCGGGGCATATGCATCGCTTGGTCGAAAAAGCCTTGGGCGGCAGCCGATGCCGAGCCGGGATCGGCGAATCGCAGGACGGCGTTGCGCAGCGATTTCTGCGGGCCCGCTGCGGGGGTGGTGTGCCGCTGGGACATGAAGCCTACGACGAACGGTAACGACCAGGCGCCGGCCATGATCGGTGGCCACAACACGGCGGCGCCCAGCTGATCGTAGTTCTCGACGACCGCGACATCGTTGGGCAGGCGGCCTGTCAGGGCGGGGTCGGCTTGCCAGGGTCCGACCACGTAGCCGGCCATCCGGCGGCCCTCCACTAGCCGCCCAGCTGGCTCGGAGCCGGCGTTACCGAGCGGCGGCTGCGGTGTGGTCGGGTATCGGCCGGGGTCGAGCAGCGAAAGATTTACCGTGGTCGCTGACGGCTCGGGCGTCGGTAATGCCAGCCCGCTGGTGGTGCTGTTACAGCCCACCAGCGCGGCCGCAATGACCGCGGTCACGGCCGAAACACCGCGCCGTGCCAGGCTGATCAAGGGTGATAGACCTGGCAAACCTTCCAACCATCTTCTTGTTTGAGGGGCAGCGGGATCTTCCCCGACCCCATCACCTCGTTCGTGCCGGTAATGACCGCCTGGGCGGTGTCACCGCTGATCGTGACCGCGACGGATTTGATCGTGTTCGGGCCGTTGCTGACGCGGCCCTTTTTCACGTAATCCATGACAACACCAGTGAATTGAGCGCGCATCGCCGCGCACATCAGTTCGGTGTAGGCCTCCCAGTTCTGGGTGTTGTAGGCGTCGTTGAATGCGCTGATGGTTTGGCGGACCTGATCCTCATCGGACACCGCTGCCGAAGGTGGCGGCGCTGCCGGCAAATGGGTTGTTGATGCCGGTGCTGGCCTGGATGCGGCGCTGTGTTGGGGTATCGCGATGCCGCCGGTAGAGCTGGAGCAGGAGGCGGCTATTGCTGCCGCAACAAGGAGTGCGGCCACGGCAGTAAGCCGCCGCAGGGGAGTGCGTCGTTCCCGTGAAGGTGGGCTCTGCTGTGCGCGCCTGGCGGCGCAGTGTGGGTGAGCAGGCCCGTCGTGGCCCGCGGCTGGTTCAGCCGTGGGCGCTGTTAGGGGTAGGTTTGGCAGATTTTCCAACCGTCCTCCTCGCGCTTCAGCGGCAAGCTGACCGACGCTGATCCTAGGGCTTCGTTGCGGGAGTTCATGTTCACCGTAGCTGTATCGCCGGTGATCGAGACCGAGGTGACCGTGACGGTGGTGACCCCGGACCTTTCGCGGTCTCTTTTGAGGTAATCCATCACGGTGCCGGTGAATTTGGCGCGCATTGGCGCGCACATCAGGTCGAGGTAGGCGTCCCAGTTTTCGGTGTTGGCGGCGTCCTGGAACGCTTTGACTGTTTGGCGCACTTGGTCTTCGTCGGAGGCTGCGGGCGACGGCGGCGCGGGGGCCGCCGAATTGGTTGGGTTGGATGCCGGCGGCGGGGTAGACGCGTGCTGGGCGGCCGGGGCGCCGCCGGTCGTGGTTGAGCAGGAGGCGATGAGTGCGGCGGCGACCAGGACTGTCACTACCCGGGCGAGCATGTTCATGGACCTGGCCTCCCCGCTTATTGTCGTGGCACCTTGGCGGCGGTGGCATTTCCCAACGCGGCCACATCAGCGCTGCCGGCGGCTCGGCACTGCCGGATATCGATGATGACGTTGCCGCGCGTCATCATCGCGTGCTGGCAGGATCCGCCGCCGCCGCGCAGGGTGGCGGTGATGGTGAGCACGCCGGTGGTGGTGACCGGGTGACCGAATTCCCAGGTCTGCGAGGCCTGGCCGGGCGGGGTCACGGTGATGGATTTTCCGCTGCACAGTTCCCATTGGCCACGCTGGTTGACGTAGAAAAGGCCTGCCGACTTCTGGGTGGAGAACGAGATCACGGCCTGGATGACGCCATCTTGCCAGGGTTCTTGGTTCATGCCACGCAGGGTCTGGGCGGCAACTCCGCTGACGGTGACGTTGCGGCCGGTGTACACCGAGGACTGGGCGGGCAGCCACGCACCCAGACACTGTTGGTCAGGGCCGGCCAGGGTTGCCGCGTCATCGGACAGGCTGGTGCTGTCTTGCTCGAGTGCCATTGGCGCCCCGCCTGATTGGGGGAGTTCGGCCGCGGTCAGCAGGATTGGGCGCAGCTGGGCGGGCCCGATGTCGGTGGCCTCCGGGCCCTGAGCGGGAGCCGCCGCCGACGCCGATTCTCGGGCCGGTCCCGGCGCAGCATTAGCCGATTGCCCGGAATCAGCAGTGGGGCTGGCGGTTTGGCCGTCCGGCCATGCCACCAGGGTGACGGTCGCGGCGGTGATCAGCACCACCGCCGCGATAGCAGCGCCGATCACGGCCCGCCGGCGCCGCCGTGGCGGCGATGCGGGGGCGGGCGGCGCCGCAGGCGGTACCGACGGGCCTGGCCAGCTGCTGAGTGTGCGTTGCCCGCCCTGCTGCCACCACGGCGCACCCGGGGGGTCCATCCGCGGGTAGGAGCTGACCTCGGAACTGGGTACCGGTGGCAGCGGCGCACGTAACCGCAGCGTGGGATCGCGCAGCGCGGCCGCAGCCGCCTCGGCGAGCGCGTGCGCCGAACCAAACCGGGCGGCGGGGTCCTTAGCCATCGCGATGCCGACCACCTGATCAAGAGCGGCCGGCAATGACGGCACCAGGCCGCTGACCCGGGGCGGCGGGCGCTGCAGGTGAGCCAGCATCACCGCAGCCGCCCCGTTAGCCCCGGAGAACGGGGTCTTGCCGGTCAGCAGCCGGAAGAGCGTGCACCCCAGCGAATAAATGTCGGCGCGCCCATCAAACTGCAATCCCGATAGCACCTCCGGGGCCGCGTAGGCGACCGTGGCCATCACCGACCCGGTCGCTGTCAGGCCGACGTCGTCGAGAGCACGTGCGATCCCGAAATCCCCCAGCAGCACCCGCTCGCCGGCGCCCGGCGGGCCCGACAGCAGAAAGTTGGCCGGCTTGATGTCTCGGTGCACGACGTTATGGGCG
>NZ_JBAPPI010000030.1:0-2676 GCF_049280035.1 Mycobacterium sp.
GGGTAAGCCGGGCAGTGGCGGAAGGGGCGGGGGTGTCGGCGGCTGGCCGGGCGGTGGCGGCCCCGTCGGCGTGGTGACCGGCGGCCCGAACGGCGGTGGCAAAACAATCGTCGGCAGGTTGAACGGCGGCGGCGGTGTGGTGGTAGTTGTCGTTGTCGGCGGCGTGGTTATTGGCGTTTGCGTCACAGTCACGGTGGTGGGCGGTTCCTGCACACGACTGCGCGGCACCCAGGTGTAACTCGGGTCGGGTACAAAGCCGGGCGGCACCACCTCGGTCGCCGGCACCTGCGTGGGTGTCGACCGTGTGGAGGCGCGCTGTTCGTCGTAAATCCACCACAGCGCTGCGAACGCGACGATCAGCACCACGGTCGAGGTACGGATGCGTCCGCCGAGCAAGTAGCCCGGCCAGCCGCGTTCCACGTCGTCGCCGATTCTCCTCAGCCTGTCGAGGTTGAAGAACCTCACCGGGCCGCGCCCTGCGTTTCATCCTCGGCGCCCTCGGCTGCCGCCGGATGCACGATGGCCCCTACCGTCGAACCGGCTTTGGTGACGACGCCGGCGCGCGCCAGCGCCCGGACCACCAGCACACGCAACTGCCGGCCCGCCTCGAACTGCTTGCCCGGCAAAGTGCGAGCCACCAACCGCAAGGTGACCGTGTCGGCTTGGATGCTCTCCACGCCCATCACCGTGGGTGCGTCCAACAACAGCTCCCCGAGCACCTCGTTCTCGAGGGCATGCTCACACTCCTGATGCAAAACGTCGTTCACCAGGTTGAGGTCGGCGCTGTTCTGCACGGGAATGTCGACGACGGCGCGGGCCCAGTCCTTGGACAGGTTGATCGATTTGACGATCTGGCCGTTGGGCACGGTGAACACCTCGCCATCCGGCGAGCGCAACCTGGTCACCCGCAAAGTGACGTTCTCAACGGTTCCCGCCGCATCGGTAGTGGAGCCCGCGATGGTGAGTTGAACCAGATCGCCGAAGCCATACTGCTTTTCGACGATGATGAAGAAACCGGACAGCAGATCCTTGACCAGTTGCTGGGCGCCGAAGCCCAACGCGGCCCCGAGGACGGTCGCAGGCGCAATCAGCCCCTTCACCGAGATGTTCAAAATATCGGTGATCTGCACGGCGACACCGATGGCGATGAGCACAACCGACACCCAGGAGATCACCGAGGCAACGGCCTGCCGGTGCTTGGTGGTCTCGGAACGCACCAGCGCGTCGCTCTCGGCGAAGCCCACGTCAAGACGCTCGGTCACCTTCTGGGCCGCCCAGGTAACGAAGCGCGCCGCGAGCACCGCCCCGATCAGCAGCATCATGATGTGCAGGCCGCTGGTCAGCAGCCAGTCGCGGAGATCGCCACGCCAGATGTCGTGCAACGGGTGGGCGGTTATCGCGAGAACGTGGATATCAGTCGTCATCTTTTCTGTTGCGCCACCGGATACCCGCCTCCAGGAACCCGTCGATGTCCCCGTCGAGAACGCCAGCCGGATTGCCTACCTCGTAGTCCGTGCGCAGATCCTTGACCATTTGATACGGATGCAATACGTATGACCGCATCTGGTTGCCCCATGAACTCCCGCCGTCACCCTTCAGGGCGTCGAGCTCGGCGCGTTCTTCTAAGCGCTTGCGTTCCAACAACTTTGCCTGAAGAACCCGCATCGCTGCCACTTTGTTCTGCAGCTGCGACTTTTCGTTCTGGCAAGTTACGACGATACCCGTTGGAATGTGGGTGAGGCGAACCGCGGAGTCCGTTGTGTTCACCGACTGGCCGCCGGGACCGCTGGACCGGTACACATCGACGCGTACGTCGCCCTCCGGGATGTCGATGTGGTCAGTGGTTTCCACCACCGGCAGCACCTCGACTTCGGCGAAGGATGTCTGCCGTCGGCTCTGGTTGTCGAACGGACTGATCCGCACCAGCCGGTGAGTCCCCTGTTCGACGGACAGGGTGCCGTAGGCGAACGGGGCATGCACCGCGAAGGTCGTGCTTTTGATGCCCGCCTCCTCGGCATAGGAGGTGTCGAACACTTCGACGGGGTACTTGTGCTGCTCAGCCCACCGGATATACATCCGCATCAGCATCTCGGCCCAGTCGGCGGCATCCACGCCACCCGCGCCGGAGCGAATGGTGACGAGCGCCTCCCGCTCGTCGTACTCGCCGGACAGCAGCGTGCGGACCTCCATGGCCTCGATGTCGGCACTCAGCGCCTTGAGCTCCGCGTCGGCTTCGGCCTGCGCCTCGGCCGCGGCGGCACCGGTCTCTTCGGCGGCCATCTCATAGAGCACCGGCAGGTCGTCGAGGCGGCGACGCAGGTCTTCGACGCGGCGCAACTCCCCCTGGGTGTGGGAAAGCTCGCTGGTCACCCGCTGCGCTCGGGCCTGGTCATCCCACAGGTTGGGATCGGACGCCTCGTGCTCGAGCTTGTCGATGCGGCTGCGCAGACCGTCGACATCGAGCACCCGCTCCACCGTGGTCAGGGTGGAGTCAAGGGCGGCGATGTCGGCCTGGCGGTCGGGATCCACAACTGCTCACGTTACCGGCGCAGTTATTGGGCGCGTAGCCGTGACTAGCTAGGGTGCCGCGCGGCAGACGTTTAGCATCGGGAATTATGCGTCCTTACCACGTCGCAATCGTCGGCTCCGGTCCATCAGGGTTCTTCGCCGCGGCGT
>NZ_JBAPPI010000031.1:0-1973 GCF_049280035.1 Mycobacterium sp.
CCACGCGGCTGGCCAGTCCGGTCGGGCCTGCCCAGGTCGCGATCACGGGTGCCGGGAGCGTCGATCAGTTCCGTACGCTGGCAGCCGCCACCCAATCACAGCCGCCGTTACCGGCGCATCGGTAGAAAGGACACGCATGAGTTGCCCTGTGTCAAGCCGCCCGGTGTTGAGCTTGGTTGAGCAATGTCTGGAGGGCGCGATGTTTGGCGGGGTCGTAGGCGATTCCGTCTTGCCAGCAGTGCCAGATGATGTAGAGCCAGGCGCGGGCGAGGATGCGGACGGCGTGGGGGTGGTCGTGTCCTCGGGCTCTGGCGCGGTTGTAAAGGTCGGCGGCCCAGGGGTTGGCGCGTCGGCTATCGCCGGCGAAGTCGGTGACAGCTTCGCGGAGTTGTTTGTCTGCGGCCCAACGGAATCCGACGTGTTTGACTTTTCCGGACTGGCGGGTGGAGGGAGCGACACCGGCCAGGCAGGCCAACGATTCCGGGGTGGGGAAGCGGGCTCGGCAGTCTCCGATCTCGCCGAGCAGGCGGGCCGCGCGGAACGTGCCCGAGCGCGGCAGGGAGGTGAAGATCCGCGCGTCGGCGTGGCGAGCGAGTTGTTCGGCGATATCGGCGTCAAGGGCCTTGATCTGGGCAGCGAGGCTGGACAGCACGGCCACGAAGGCGCCGGTGGTGGCGGTGCCGTCAGTCCCGGCGGTCCCGCGCGCTGCGCTGGTGAGCCGGTGGTAGAGCACGGAAGGGTCGGTGCGGCCGCTGTAGCCCGTGCTGGCCAGCCAGTCAGCCAGTCGCTTGACCGACAGCCAGTCCGCGCGGTCCTGGCAGTCGAAACGGGTCAAAAACGCCAGACCGATCGCACTGTCGAGGTCTGCGAACAATCCGACCGCACCGGGGAACACGGTCTTGAGGTGCGCGCGCAGCTGGTTGGCCACGGCGACCCGGTGGGCGACGAGGTCTTTGCGGGCGCGGCAGGTTTGGCGCAGGGTGACCGTGGCCGGGGTGTCGGGCAGCAGCGGGTGCAGCCTGGCTCGGTCGGTGCGCAGGGTGTCGGCCAGGACGAACGCGTCGAACCGGTCGTCCTTGTTACCGGCCGAACCGTAGCGTCCGCGCAGGTTCTTGACCTGGTTGGGACTGATCACCACGACCGTGACACCCGCGTCGAGCAGGGTGTTCACCACCGGACCGTCGGGCCGTTCGATCGCGACTTCTTGCACACCGGCGCGTTCCAGCACGGCGAGCAACTCGCGCAGTCCGGCGGCGTTGTGCTCGATCGTGCATCGCACAATTTCGCGACCGTGGGCGTCGACGATCGACAAAGCGTGATCATCACTCGCCCAATCGATCCCGCAGGTGACACCGTTGGTGGGTTCCGTCGGCAAGGTATTTCGGGCAGACTTCAAGACAGCCTCCTCGCTGCTAGTCCCAGTGGGGAGGCACCCTCGTGTGGTACCGGGGCACGTCTGCCTGTTCGCTCACTGTTCGGCGCTCGCAGGCGCTCAGCCCTGTCGACGGTCGGCGTGCCCCGGGTGAACGCTAGGTTCCGCAGAACTCATGCTGGACATAACCGCTGTCGAGCGAGCCGGGCGATAACCCAACGCCACCTCAGGTGCATCGGCGACCCATTCAAGATCACCGACACAAGGATGGTGCACCAGTGAGCGCACCGGAAGCTGACCTCACCGGTTGGTCTGTGGCGCCGTTCACCGGCGGCGGGTACACCCATGACGTCTACCGCCGGGGTGACGGGCCCGGCGTGGTGCTGATCCCGGAGCTACCGGGTATTCATCCCGGTGTGCTGGGACTGGGTAATCATCTGGTGGACAACGGGTTTACCGTCGCAATACCGTCGCTGTTCGGCGAGCCGGGTCGGCCGGTGTCGGTGGGCTATCTGGTTCCTACCGTCGCGCGGGCCTGTGTGGCAAGGGAATTCGCAGCGTTCGCGACCAACAAGCAGCGGCCGGTGTCGGTCTTCTTGCG
>NZ_JBAPPI010000032.1:0-1512 GCF_049280035.1 Mycobacterium sp.
CTCGACGGGTTCGAGGGCGAGATCTTCCACTCCGCCCGCTGGAACCACAACTACGACCTCACCGGCAAACGGGTCGCGGTCATTGGCACGGGCGCCTCGGCCATCCAGATCGTCCCAGAACTAGCCAAAACCGTGCGGCAACTCCACGTTTATCAACGCACCGCCCCGTGGGTACTTCCCCGTTTCGACCGCGAATACACCACGGTTGAACGGCTAGCCTTCGCACACGTACCCGGCTATCAGCGGGCGATCCGAAGCGCCGTCTACTGGAGTAAGGAAGTCATCGCCTTCGCCTTGACCCACGCACCGAACATGCTTGTGCCGGTGCAAAAAACCGCCAAACGCCATATCCAGCGCGGAATCACCGATCCCAAGCTGCGTGCGAAGGTCACCCCCCACTGGCAGATCGGCTGCAAGCGCATCCTGATGTCGAACACCTACTACCCAGCGCTGGCGCAACCGCATGTCGATGTCGTCACAGATGGCATCGCCGCGGTGCGGCCGAACGCCATCGTCACCACCGATGGCAGCGTCCGCGAGGTCGACGCCATCGTCGTCGCCACAGGTTTCCACGCCACCGACTCACCGACCAACGAGCGCATCTTCGGCCGGGGCGGGCGCAGTCTCGCCGACACCTGGCAACGGGCCGGCCCGCAGGCGTACAAGGGGTCGACCGTGCACGGCTTCCCCAACATGGTTGTGATGACCGGGCCCGGAACAGGATTGGGTCACACATCGATGGTCTTCATGATCGAGTCGCAGTTGAACTATCTGCGGGATCTGATCCGTACGACCTCCAAACACGGAATCGCGACCATTGAGGTACGCAAGGACGCGCAAATCGCCTACACCGACAAGATCCAACGAGGTTTGCGAAACTCGGTATGGGAAAACGGCGGATGCTCGAGCTGGTACCGAGACAAGTTCGGCAAGATCGCCACCCTGTGGCCAGGTTTCACATTCAACTTCCGCCGGCAGACCCGCACATTCGACCTCAACGCCTACCACGCGATGAGCGCCCGCGAGCTGCCGGCCGTCACCGGGCGATCCGCGGCCGTGGCACCGCACGACTTCGTCGCAGCTACCCCTGGCTGACGGCGCCTGGTAGGCGTGGAAACCCAAACGGAACGAAGAAGAGTGACGATCTGGCGGTCTTACGCCGAGATCGTGCAGGCCGCACACGCCGTGGCGCGCCGCATTATCGAGGTGGAGCGCCTCGGTGATCACCCGTACGGTAGATCGCCCGAGCCCTCACCTAGCCGACGTCGGGAGGTGGCGGCGTAGTTCGAGGGCCAGCTCGACCGCGAGCCGTCGCTCGCCTGGCTCATAGCCGAGCAGCTCGGTGGCACGCGCGATCCGCTTGAGGATCGTGTTGCGGTGGGTGTAGAGGCGGGCAGCGGCGCGGGGTGCGTTCTCGGCCTCCTCGAGATAGACGCGCAGCGTCTCGCGCAGCCGTGCGGCCGCGGGGTCGTCCTCGGCGAGCGGGCCGAGGGTGCTCGCGACGAACTCGGC
>NZ_JBAPPI010000033.1:0-3462 GCF_049280035.1 Mycobacterium sp.
GATTCGCCCTGCAACCGCGCCGATGCTTATCGCGGCTCGCGCAGCACATAGCCCACTCCGCGCAGGGTGTGCAGCAGGCGCTTCTCGCCGGTGTCGATCTTGCGGCGCAGATATGACACATAGGACTCGACGACGTTGACGTCACCACCGAAGTCGTAGCGCCAGACGTGGTCCAGGATTTTCGGCTTGCTCAGCACGGTGCCGGCATTGATCACGAAGTAGCGCAGCAGCGTGAACTCCGTGGGCGACAGCGACACTGGCTCGCCGGCCTTCCACACCTCGTGGGTGTCCTCGTCGAGTTCGATGTCGGCGAATGTCAGCCGGGCATTGCGACGCTCGGTGACGCCTTTGCCAGTGCGCCGCAAGATGACTCGCAGCCGAGCGACAACCTCTTCCAGGCTGAACGGCTTGGTGACATAGTCGTCGCCACCAAGCGTCAGCCCGGCGATCTTGTCCTGCAACGAGTCGCGCGCGGTGAGGAATAGCGCAGGTGCGTCGATGCCGTCGGCGCGGAGCCGGCGCAGCACCCCGAAGCCATCCATTCCGGGCATCATCACATCGAGGATCACCGCATCCGGCTTGACGTCGCGGGCCAAATCCAGCGCCGCCGATCCGGTCGTCGCAGTGTGCACCTCGAAGCCCTGGAACTTGAGGCTCACCGACAGAAGTTCGACGATGTTGTCTTCGTCGTCGACGACGAGTACCCGCGCCTCGGGAGTGGTTTCTGCTGCGATTGCCGATGCCATCTGTCTATTTGCTCGCACTTAGCTCAAGACAGCCTGGCCAATGGCTGTGGACTTGCTGTCAGTTAGTTTTCCGACAGCCTCAGGTGGCTGCGACCGGCGCGAATACACTCGGGGAATGAACCTCGGCAAAAGCCTGGCCGCCATCGCCACCGCGCCCGTGCGCGTCGGACTCGCGGCCGCCGACGCGGGCCTCGGCATTGCGACGTCGGCGCTTGGCCTCGCGCATCGAACATTGGGTGAGGCGGGCGCGCCGGTCGGGTCGAATGCGGTCGTGCACATGCTGGGCATCGACGACGCGGTCACCCGGGCCAACCGGCTGGCCCGGTTGTTAGACGACGACGCGCCGCTGGGGCGCGCCCTGGCTACCGACGGGCCGATCGATCGGCTGCTGCGTCCGGGTGGGGTGGTCGACATGCTCACATCACCGGGCGGCCTGCTTGACCGGCTGACCGCCGAGGGTGGCGGGCTGGAGCGGGCGCTGAAGCCCGGCGGCCTGGTGGATCAGCTAACCGCCGACGAGGGGCTGATCGATCGGGTGCTCGCCGAGGACGGGCTGGCGGATCGGCTGCTGGCCGAGGGCGGGCTGATCGACAAGCTCACCGCCCGTCACGGGCCGCTCGAGCAGCTCGCCGACGTCGCCGACACCCTGAGCCGGCTGGCACCGGGAATGGAAGCGCTGGAGCCGGCCATCGCCACGCTGCAGGACGCCGTCATGTCGCTCACCATGGTGGTCAACCCGCTCAGCAACATTGCCGACCGGATTCCGCTGCCCGGCCGCCGTCCGTCCCGCCGCTCGTCGGCACGGACAGTGCGTTCTCAGCGCGTCGTCGACCACGACGAGTGAGCCGTTAGGCTTACTACCGGTTAAAACCGGCCTCCTTAGCTCAGTGGTAGAGCACTCGCCTTGGTAAACGGGCGGGTCGAACATTAGTTGCATGCTCAGGCGGCTAGAGCGTCAATAGGACTGGCCGTGGGCGTACCGCTGCTGCTCATAGAGGTAGTCCCGGACGTAGTGGCCTTGGTACGACGTGCGACCACAGACTCCGGTGTCGAGCCAGGCCTCCAAGAGCAAGCGTCGGCGGTGTGACTGTTGGCATGCATTGGTGCAGAACACCTTTAGCCGACGGCCTGTGAAATCGACTCCGCACCCGAGACAGGTCATTGACATAAGACGACGCTATCCCTGAGTGCCGACAGGAATGGAGCCGCTGAAATGGAGCCGCGTGAGAGACTCGAACTCTCGCCATTCGCCTTACAAGGGCGACGCTCTACCAACTGAGCTAACGCGGCCGGGCCGGCTCGATGAGCCATGACGATTCTACGACGGGGTGATGCCGTCGGAGCTGCGCGCCGACTAGAGCGGCGGAGGTGCGAGCCGACGCTGTCGGTGTCGTCCGGTCGGGCGGCAGGTCGCGGAAGGAGCGCCTGGTAAGCGAGCGGTCGTCAGTTCAATCCTGACAGGAGGCTCCACTAACAGAGGCTCCGCTGAAAAATAGTTTCTACCTTGGCGTTTCGTCAGCCAACCACCGTCGCGACCGTGTTCGATGGGTCCTTCGTGGTCCAGAGGTTGTCGGTACGCACTCGTCTGCGCGGCGACCTTGAGGGCGTCGCAAGCGATCACCTCCGAGCTCGGCACATGTCGCTGCCGGCTTCGACTTTGACAAGCGTGATCGTCCGGGACTTCGCCGGGCTCGACCAAGCCGATGGATTAGGCAGCGCCGGTGATAGCCCGCCACTTTGCGGCGTCAGCGAGCCGGTCCGGCAGTCTCGTCAAGAGCGCTACGAGGCCCTTGGCCCGAACGGGTGCCAAGTAACGCGTCCGTGGTCTCCGCGTCTCCGACGCCTCGGCGATCGTGCGGGCCAGCGTGGCCGCCGGCATCGCCTGCTTCCGCTGCTTGGCCAGGAACTTCTCGGCGCTCTCGATCAACGGGCCATACCCCTCGGCCCTTGCTGTCGGCGCATCGCCCCGCTCGCGGCTCGAGGCGTCGGCGATGTCGGTAGCCACAAACGACGGTTCAATCAGCATCACTTTGATGCCCAGCGGAGCAAGTTCCATCCGCAACGCGTCAGACAGTGCCTCGACCGCATATTTGCTTGCCCCGTAGGCGCCCATCGCCGGAAAAGTCGTACGCCCGACGATCGAGCTGATGTTGATGATGCGGCCAGCTGCGCGAGCGCGCATTCTGGGCAGGACAGCGTGTGTAACCGCCAGCAGACCGAACACATTGGTATCGAACTGCCGCTTCACTTCTTGGATCGAAAGCGTTTCGATCGGACCGGTTAAGGCGAAGCCTGCCGCATTCACCAGTACGTCGACACCCGTGCCCTGGGTAGCGATGTCGATGAGCGACCACGCCCGCTCGATCGAGCCCTCGTCTGTCACATCCAGCGGGGCTGCGACGACGCCCGAATACGTTGTCGCGAGGTCGTCTAGGACGTCGCGCCGTCGAGCCGCGGCGAAGACAGTATGGCCGCGATGGGCCAACTCGATCGCGACCGCTTTGCCGATGCCGGAGCTTGCCCCAGTGACCAGTATCGTGAGTTTGTCGGGCATCTGATTCTGCTCCTGTCGCACTGGATTCAAACCGAAACACGAGCCGCCTTACCACATCGACTTTCCCAAGCTGACTGCGCGGGTTCGATTCCCCTCATCGACACCCTCATCGGCTCCATTCTGACCACCTCAGGTGAGGTTCGAAACACCGCTCAACGCACC
>NZ_JBAPPI010000034.1:0-14074 GCF_049280035.1 Mycobacterium sp.
CACAGCGGCTGGCCGCCGACGGCCACAAGGTGGCCGTCACGCACCGCGGAACCGGGGCGCCCCAGGGGCTATTCGGCGTGGAGTGTGACGTGACCGACAACGACGCCGTCGATCGCGCCTTCAAAGAGGTCGAGGAGCACCAGGGTCCGGTCGAGGTCCTGGTGTCCAACGCCGGCGTGGCCGCGGACGCGTTCCTCATGCGGATGACCGAGGAAAAGTTCGAAAAGGTCATCGACGCCAACCTCACCGGGGCATTTCGGGTGGCTCAGCGCGCATCGCGCAGCATGACCAAGAAGCGGTTCGGCCGGATGATCTTCATAGGTTCGGTCTCCGGCTCCTGGGGCATCGGCAACCAGGCCAATTACGCAGCCTCCAAAGCCGGTGTGATCGGCATGGCCCGCTCGATCGCCCGGGAGCTGTCAAAGGCCGGGGTGACCGCGAATGTGGTGGCCCCCGGCTACATCGACACGGATATGACACGCGCGCTGGATGAGCGGATTCAACAAGGGGCACTGGAATTCATCCCGGCCAAGCGGGTTGGCACCGCCGCCGAGGTCGCCGGGGTGGTCAGCTTCCTGGCGTCCGAGGATGCGAGTTACATCTCGGGTGCGGTGATCCCGGTCGACGGCGGCATGGGCATGGGTCACTGACGGACGACCCTGAAACGAACAAGGACGGATATGGCAGGACTGCTTGAAGGCAAACGGATTCTGGTCAGCGGGATCATCACCGACGCGTCGATTGCGTTCCACATCGCGCGGGTGGCCCAGGAAGAGGGCGCCCAGCTGGTGCTGACCGGCTTCGACCGGCTGCGGCTGATCCAGCGCATCGCCGACCGGCTACCGGAGAAGGCCCCGCTGGTCGAACTCGACGTGCAAGACGAGAAGCACCTCGACAGCCTGGCCGAGCGGGTGACGGCCGAGATCGGCGAGGGCAACAAGCTCGACGGCGTGGTGCATTCGATCGGGTTCATGCCGCAGAGCGGAATGGGCATCAACCCGTTCTTCGACGCGCCCTACGAGGATGTCGCCAAGGGCATCCACATCTCCGCGTACTCGTATGCCGCGCTGGCCAAGGCACTGCTGCCCATCATGAACCCCGGCGGTTCCATCGTCGGCATGGACTTCGACCCGAGTCGGGCGATGCCGGCCTACAACTGGATGACGGTCGCCAAGAGCGCGCTGGAGTCGGTCAACCGGTTTGTGGCGCGCGAAGCCGGTAAGTTCGGCGTCCGCTCCAATCTCGTTGCCGCAGGGCCTATCCGAACATTGGCAATGAGCGCGATCGTCGGTGGCGCGCTCGGCGACGAGGCCGGCGCCCAGATCCAGCTGCTGGAAGAGGGCTGGGATCAGCGCGCTCCCGTCGGTTGGAACATGAAGGACCCCACGCCGGTCGCCAAGACGGTGTGCGCCCTGCTTTCCGAATGGCTGCCGGCGACCACCGGGACAATCATCTACGCCGACGGCGGCGCCAGCACGCAGTTGCTTTAACACACAATGGAATTCGAGGCGGTCCTACTGCTGTCGTTCGGCGGCCCGGAAGGGCCCGAGCAGGTAAGGCCGTTCCTGGAGAACGTCACCCGGGCTCGCAATGTGCCGCCTGAGCGCCTTGACCACGTCGCAGCGCACTATATGCACTTCGGCGGGGTGTCGCCGATCAACGAGATCAACCGGGCGCTGGTCGCCCAACTGCAAGCGGAGTTGTACCTCCCGGTCTATTTCGGCAACCGCAACTGGGAACCCTACGTCGAAGACACCGTCGCGACCATGCGCGACAACGGTGTTCGCCGCGCCGCGGTATTCGCAACATCCGCGTGGAGCGGATACTCCAGCTGCACACAGTATTCCGAAGATATCGACCGCGCCAGGCGGGCGGCCGGGCCTGAGGCGCCCGAACTCGTCAAACTGCGGCGATACTTCGACCATCCACTATTCGTCGAGATGTTCGCCGACAACATCGCAGCCGCGGCGGAGACTGTGCCCGACGACGCGCGACTGGTGTTCACCGCGCACTCCATCCCAGTAGCCGCAGACAGCCGTCTCGGCCCTAATCTGTATAGCCGCCAAGTGCGTTATGCCGCAGGGCTTGTCGCGGCCGCCGCTGGTTACGCCGACTACGACCTGGCCTGGCAGTCACGATCGGGCCCTCCGCAAGTGCCGTGGCTGGAGCCCGATGTCGCCGATCACCTCGCGGCACTGGCCGAGGTCGGCACCAAGGCCGTCATCGTTTGCCCGATCGGATTCGTTTCCGACCACATCGAGGTGGCGTGGGACCTCGACACCGAGTTGCGCGCACAAGCCGACACGGCCGGTATCGCATTTGCGCGGGCCAGTACGCCCAATGCCGATCGGCGTTTCGCCCGTCTGGCCGTAGACCTGATCGACGAATTGCGATACGACCGTGCGCCTGCCCGGGTGAGCGGACCCGATCCGGTGCCAGGCTGCGCGGCCAGCATCAACGGTGAGCCGTGCCGTGCGCCGCACTGTGTCGCGGAGCAACGCGCGGACCGATCGGCGGGCTAGGCCCGCCAGGCGGCGTGCAGAATCGCGCTGAGCGCAGCCATTCTCGCCGACCGCACCACAGCGGCGAGCGGACGCAGCGCGTCGGTGGCGATCTGGGCCTCCGACAACGACTGCGTTCCGATCCGGGTCAGCCCGGCGCTGACCACGATGATCGCGTCGACATGTGCGGCGTTCTCCAGCACCCGCAAGGCACGCGACGGCGCAGGCTCGGGAGCTTGGTGCTGCCGCGCGGATTCCAACAACTGCTCGACGAGCCCGCGCGGATCGTCGATGTCGACGCCGGTGGAGCCCAGGCCGATTGCGGTCAGCGCGTCGGCGGCTGAACGCACCGCCAGCCGGAGGGCGTATTCGGCCTGGCCCAGCTCGGTATCGTCGACGACCGGGGCGCCCGGCAGTGAATAGACCGTCCAGGACAGCGCACATAATTCGGGTACCACGAGTTCGTCGTCAGATTCGTCATATCCGAATTCGGGCACCAGCCCGACCGCGACGCCGGGATCGTCGGGATTGCTGACGATCACCGCTTCTCCCGCGGCCAACGCGTCCCGCTCGAACTGGGAGCCTGCCGCCAGCCCGCGGACATCGCCGGGAACGGGCAGCACCACCTTGATCGAAGGTGCGCCCGTCGGCGGCCGACCGGCGGCGGTGCGCAGCGTCTGCAGCAGCGATACTGCGCCGGCGTCGTGCACGTCCGGCCACGGCAATCCGGTATGGCCCGCGGCGACCGCATCGTATGCGGTAACCGATTGTATTGGCGCCCAACAAGATAGCGCGTCGAGGACATCGTCGGGCGCGGCCTTGCCGGCAAGCCAGGCGTTGGCCCAGACGGAGAGCGTTGCGCTGGGGCACCACATGGTTTCGCAGTCTAGTTGTTCGCCGTGACCGAGGCCGATCACGCGATACTCTGGCGGTATGCCTGCGGCTGTGATCTGGCTGATCGTCGCGTTCGGGCTGGCCGGTGTCGAGGCGCTGACCGGCGATATGTTCATGCTGATGCTCAGCGGCGGTGCGCTGGCCGCGGCCGGATCCAGTTGGCTGCTGAACTTGCCGATCTGGGCCGACGGGGCAGTGTTCCTGATAGTTTCGGTGCTTCTGGTGGCGCTGGTCCGGCCAGTGCTGCGGCGGCGCCTGACCCCCGCAAAGGGCCTGCCGACGGGTATCAAGGCGCTGGAGGGGAAAAGCGCACTGGTCCTCGACCGGGTCGCCCGTGACGAAGGGCAGGTGAAGGTGGACGGCCAGGTGTGGACGGCGCGACCGATGAACGACGGTGATGTCTTCGAACCCGGCGAGCGGGTGACCGTCATGCATATCGACGGGGCCACCGCGGTGGTCTGGAAGAACGCGTAAGCCCTCTGGAGCAATAGGAGAAACTGTGGTTGCTGGTCTGGTATTTCTGGGTGTTCTGGTGGTGTTCGCCATCATTGTGGTGGCCAAGTCGGTCGCGCTGATCCCGCAGGCTGAAGCGGCGGTGATCGAACGGTTGGGCCGATATAGCCGCACGATCAGCGGGCAGCTAACCCTGCTGATTCCGTTCATCGACCGCGTCCGCGCCCGGGTGGACCTGCGCGAACGGGTGGTGTCATTTCCGCCACAGCCGGTGATCACCGAGGACAACCTGACCCTCAACATCGACACCGTGGTGTACTTCCAGGTCACCAACCCGCAGGCGGCGGTCTATGAGATCAGCAACTACATCGTCGGGGTCGAGCAGCTCACCACCACCACGCTGCGCAACGTGGTCGGCGGGATGACGCTGGAGCAGACCCTGACCTCCCGCGACAAGATCAACGGCCAGTTGCGCGGCGTGCTCGACGAGGCGACCGGCCGGTGGGGCCTGCGGGTGGCACGGGTCGAGCTGCGCAGCATCGATCCGCCGCCGTCGATTCAGGCCTCGATGGAAAAGCAGATGAAGGCCGACCGGGAGAAGCGGGCGGTGATCCTGACCGCCGAAGGTAGCCGCCAGGCCGCGATCACACAGGCTGAGGGCGAGAAGCAGGCGCAGATCCTGGCCGCCGAAGGCGCCAAGCAGGCAGCGATCCTGGCCGCCGAAGCCGACCGGCAATCCCGGATGTTGCGGGCGCAGGGTGAGCGGGCCGCCGCCTACTTTCAGGCGCAGGGCCAGGCCAAGGCGATCGAGAAGACGTTCGCCGCGATCAAAGCCGGCCGGCCCACCCCGGAGATGCTGGCCTATCAGTACCTGCAGGTCTTGCCGAAGATGGCGCAGGGCGAAGCCAACAAGGTGTGGCTGGTGCCCAGCGACTTCGGCACGGCGTTACAGGGATTCGCCAAGCTGCTGGGCGCTCCCGGCTCGGACGGGGTGTTCCGGTACCAGCCGTCGCCGGTCGACGACGTTCCCAAGCACGCCGCTGCCGACGACGATGCCGAGGTCGCCGACTGGTTCTCCACCGAAACCGACCCGGCGATTCTCCAGGCGGTGGCCAAGGCCGAGGCCGACGCGCGCAACCCGGTCGAGGGCACCTTCCCGCCGCCGTCGCAGCTGAATCAGTGACATGAGCGCCCTGACTTCACCGAAAACGTATGCGGCGCTTGCCGCTTTTCAGGCTGGTGATGCGGTCGCCTGCGCGATCCCGCTGTCGCCGATCGCGAAAACCCTTGACAATCTGCACATTCCACAAGATATTCGGTGGCTTCTTCCGGCCTCTAAGGCCGCCTCCGTGATCGGTCTGCTCTCGGCCAGTCGGATCCCGGCGTTGGCGCGCCTGACCACGGCGATGCTGACGCTGTACTTTGCTCTCGCGGTAGGCGCGCATCTTCGCGCGCGCGACCGAATCGTGAATGCCGTTCCGGCGGCGTCGTTCCTGGCCACCTACGCGGTGCTGACGGCCAAGGGGCCGAACGGAGATTAACCGGGCCGCAGCTCGACGATCGGCAGCCCGGTATCGGTCTCGGAGAGTCGGCTGACGGCGGGCTCTAGCACCCCGTCGGCGGCGCGATCGCACTCGTCCTGCTCTTCTATGTCGTGCGTGCGTAGCTTCGGGCTGCCCGCGCTCAACGGGAAGCCGACGCCCGCCGTGTTGCTCAGCTCGCTGCGCGGGCTGAGCAACAGCATCGCCGGGTTCTTCGAGGTGACGAGCGCGGAATCTACGGCGAGTATCCGGTGGCCAACCTTTTCCGCGAGCGGCGTTGATCACTGCGGCATTGCCGCGAGGCGGTAGTGGGTATGTGACCTCCCGATGAACACTGCACGCGGGCGCAAAGGTACTCGTCGCCGTCGCCGCCGCAAATGGACCCGCGCCGACATTCGGGTCGTCGACCCCACCGTGGCGCGCCATTCGATCGCGGGTACCGCGATCGGCAACTTCATGGAGTGGTACGACTTCGGCGTCTACGGCTATATCGCCACCACGATCGCGCAGGTGTTCTATCCCGGCAACAGCGTCACCGCGGTCCACCTCATCGCCACCTTCGGGACTTTGGCGGCGGCATTCGTGGTGCGTCCGCTCGGCGGGTTCATCTTCGGTCCGCTCGGTGACCGCATCGGGCGTAAGCGGGTGTTGATGACCACGATCATGTTGATGACGGTGGGTACCACCGCGACCGGCTTGTTGCCCGGCTACAGCGCCATCGGCATCTGGGCGCCGATTCTGCTCGTGGTCGCGCGGGTCTTCCAAGGCCTGTCGACCGGCGGTGAGTACGTCGGGGCGATGACCTACCTAGGTGAGCAGGTCCCCGATCGCAAGCGGGGCCTGATGGTCGGGTTCTTGCCGATGGGCAACCTGAGCGGGTTCGTGCTCGCCGGGCTGCTAGTGACCGGGCTACAAACCTGGCTGCCGAGCCACGACATGCTGACGTGGGGATGGCGGATTCCGCTGTTGCTCAGCGCGCCGTTCGGCGTTGTGGCCTTTTATCTGCGGCTGCGGCTCGAGGAGTCCGCGGCCTACCAGAAGGCCAGCGACGGTACGGATGCGCCGGATGAACCTGGCCTGCACCAGTTTCGGCGCATGGTCGTCCAGCAATGGAAGCCGATGCTGATTTGTGCGGCTTTGGTGCTCACGGCCACCGCCGCGGACTACATGCTCACCGGATACTTGCCGACCTACCTCGAGGTGGTCGTGCGTGTCGGGCACACCGCTGCACTGGTGATGATCACCGCCACGTTGACGATCTTGATGGTCGTTCTGGTGTTCGTTGCCTGGCTGTCCGACCATATCGGCGTCAAACCAATCATGTGGATTGGCTGCGGCCTGCTGATTGCGGCATCCATTCCGGCACTCCTGCTCATCCGCTCCGCCGGCGGCTATCCGGTGATCTTCATCGGTGTGCTGTTGATCGGGCTGATGGAACTGTGCTTTGACAGCACTTCGCCAGCCACGCTGCCGGCACTGTTTCCCACCGACGTGCGCTACGGAGCACTGGCCATCGCCTACAACATCTCGATATCGGCGGTCGGCGGTTCCACCCCGCTGATCGCCCAGGCGTTGGTGTCCGGCACCGGCAACGCCATGATGCCGGCATACATGTTGATCTTCGTGGGGTTGGTGGGCGCGCTGACTCTCCCGTTTATGCCGGAGGTGGCGGGTAAGCGGCTACCGGGATCAGCGCCCGCGGTCGAGACGGAGCAGGAGGCCCGTGAGTTGGCGAAGGATGCTTAGTGGCTGCGCCCCGAGGACGTGGGATAGCCGCGCGCTTAAGGTCAATTGTCGCGCAGCGAGAGAAAGCTCGGACCGGTCAGCTCGGCGGCGGCGCGGCTGGGGGGCACTGCGCAGGGTATACCGGCACCCCACCGCCGCCCTTAGGACCTCCCGGCCCCTGGCGTCCGCCCGTCCAGCATTTTTTGGCTGGAATGCCCTGCGGCGGACTCGGATTCGGATTCGGTTGGCAGGTCGGGCAAGGCGGGGGCGGATCCGACGGAGCGGCGTTGACTTGTGCCGTCCCGCCCGCCAGCGTTGCTATGCCAACGCCGACCGCGATCCGCGCAGCGGCCGCTAAGCGTTTAGCGTCCATTTCTGTTCTCCTCCCAGACCTTCACCACGGTGACGAACAGCCCCCGGGCGGCTGGGCGCGGACGCATCGCTCGAGTGTAGGCCGAAATCGCAGGTCGCGCCGAAAACATGCAGCGAGGCGGATTACCCGCGAAGCGCCGGCTCGCCCGCAACGTCGATTTCGGTCACCCGTGCCGTTGGGTGCCGCCGGTGGTGCCGGATCTCGTAAGCCAGCAGCGCAACCCCGACGATGCCCGTGCACAGCGACACCAGAATCAGCAGCGGGCTGACGTGACCGGTGAGCGCGTCGCCCAGGATCACCACTGCCGCCGTCCCGGGAAGCACACCCGCCAGCGTCGCCAACGTGTAGGGCAGCGCCCGAATCGCCGACGCGCCGACGGCATAGTTGAGCACCGAAAACGGCACCGCCGGGATCAGCCGCAGCGACATCACGGCAATCCAGCCGCGGTCGCGCAGACGGGCGTCGACCGCCTCCACGGCCTGGTGGCGAACCAGCCGGCTGAGTTGCCAGCCGGCCGCGCGGACCAACACCAGCGCGATCACCGCGCTGGCCGTGCTGGCCACCACCGCCAGCGTTACCCCCAGGACCGGCCCAAACAGCAGACCGGCGGCCAACGTGAACGCAGTGCGCGGAAAAGGCAACACCGTCACCACAATGTGGGCGGCCAGAAAGGCCAGCGGGAACCACGGGCCCACCGAGGTTGCCCAGTCCCGCATCTGCACCGCCGTGGGCAGCCGAACCAGCAGCGCCACCGCGATCAACACCGCCACCACCAAACCCGTCACGACGATCCGCCGCTTGGACACCTGGCGTGCCGTCGCCGCGACTGCTGCGGCCAAGCCGCGCAGCGCGTCAGCAAATCTCCTGGTGGCGGGCGCCGTCACAAAGTTCAAGAGTACGGGTCTCGGTGTCCGTCGATGCCCACCGGAGATGACAAATATCTCAGCGGACTAACAACGACAACAGCTTCTTGCCCAATGGCGTTGCAGTCGAATCGTTTTCAGTGCGAACCCTGACCTGTTGGCCGGCCCGTAGCCGCAGTTCTCGCTGCAACGTGTCGTGGAGGGTAGAGCTCGCCGCCGGGCAACCGTGGCACGCGCCCGACATCCGCACGGTCACGGTGTGACCGACCACCGAGACCAACTCGATCGACCCCCCGTGCGATTCGGCGAGCGCGCCGATCGGACCGGCGAGCAGCTCCGCGGCGATCGCTTCCAGCCGGCCGGTGCTGTCTGAGGCGTCGACTCGCCAACCCGCCGGGTCCAGCAGTGCATCGGTGAGGGCTTCGCGGACGTCATCGCCGAACTCACGCCAGCGATTGCCGGCGCTGAGTGTGATCAGCACTTCGCCTTTGGCCAAGCCGGTGTGGATGACTATCTCGTCGATTACCGCGCCGTCCAGCAAGGCGCCGAGTCGGCCGGGGGCCCGGCGGACGGTGCCGGCGGGCGGCAGCCGGTCGGCGGCGATCACCCAGCGCAGCTGTTGCGGGTCCGCGGTGGCTGTGGCGTGAATCGGAATCATGCGCCCAGCCCCACCGCAATCGACCGGGCAACAAACGCCATCACCCAGGCCAGAACAAACATGTAGGAAAAGGCGAAGGCCGGCCACCGCCACGAGTTGGTCTCGCGGCGCATCACCGCGATGGTCGACATGCACTGCAACGCAAACATGAAATACGTCATCAGTGCGATGACGGTCGGGGCGGTGAACACCCGGTGGCCGCGATCGTCGGTCATGGTGGCCAACGCCTGGCGCGGGTTGGCCGGGTTGGTGGCCGCCGACACCTGGCCCAGGGTGGAGACGAACACTTCGCGCGCCGAAAGCGAGCCAACCAGAGCGACATCGGTGCGCCAATCGAAGCCCAGTGGTTGGAACACCGGCGCGACAGCTTTGCCGACGTCGGCGGCGTAGCTGTGGTTCATGACATAGGCGCCTGCGTCGGTCGGGGAGCGCCCCTGGGTCTCGGCCTCGCGGAGTGGCAGGTTGAGCAGCGCCCACAAGACCAAGGAAGTGCCCAGGATGATGGTTCCCGCCTTGCGCAAGAACACCTTGGCCGCACTCCACATCGCGGCCAGCAGCACTGTCAGCGACGGGAACCGGTAGGGCGGAAGCTCCATGGTGAACGGCAGCAGATCACCGCGCAGAATCGTTGACTTGACCACTGACGCGGCGATCAGCGAAGAGGTGCCGCCGCCCAGGTACAGCAGGAACATCGTGACACCCTGGGCGCTGAGCCCCCACCATTGCGTTTGCGGTGCCACCAGCAGACCGACCAACAGCGTGTATACCGGTAGCCGGGCCGAGCATGTCATCAACGGCGCAGTGACGATGGTGGCGATCCGGTCGCGCGACGACGGCAACGTCCGGGTGGCCATGATGCCCGGGATCGCGCAGGCAAACGACGACAGCATCGCGACGAAGGCGCGGCCCTCCAGCCCCGTCTTGGCCATCACTCGATCCATCAAGAACGCTGCCCGCGACATGTAGCCGATGTTCTCCAGCAGCGCGATCAGCAAGAACAGCAACACGATCTGCGGGATGAACTGCAGCACGGTGCCGACCCCGCCGATAAGCCCCTCTCCGAGCAGCCCGCGGAGGACCGGATTACCGATGTGCTCGGCAACCTGCCCGCCCACCCAGGTCAATCCGTCGCTGATGCCGTCCCGCAGCGGCGCAGCGATGGTGAACAGGACTTGAAAGAAGCCGAACATCACTGTGAAGAACGCGACCGTGCCCCACAGCGGGTGCAGCAGCACTCGGTCGATCCGGGCGGTGCGCCGATCCGGTTGCGGCGCAACGTAGTCGGCCGCATCGAGCACCGACCGGCCCCAGGCGTCGACGGCGTCTTGGTTGGCCGGGGGAAGTACCGGCGGGCGTTGCCAACGCGCGTAGGACGCCAGCTGTGCCCGCAGCCTGTCGATGCCCGACCCGCGGTGCGCGACGACCGCGACAACCGGGATGCCCAGCGCCGTCGACAACGCCTCGACATCGATCCCGCCGCCGCGGGAGGTCAATTCGTCGCTCATGGTCAGCGCCAGCAGGCACGGTAGGTCTAGCCGTAGCACCTGGCCGACCAGCATGATCGAGCGACGTAGCGTGGTGGCGTCGGCGACCAGCACCACCGCGTCGGGCCGGTCGATCTCGGGATATTCGCCGGCCAGTAGGTCGGTCACCACCTGCTCGTCCGGACTGATCGGGTCGAGGCTGTAGGTTCCGGGCAGGTCTTCCACGGCGATCGTCACGCCGTCGACTTTGGTGCTGCCGACGCTGCGCCCGACGGTGACGCCCGGATAGTTGCCGGTCTTGGCGTGCAAGCCGGTCAGGTGATTGAAAACACTGGTCTTGCCGGCGTTCGGGCTGCCCACCAGGGCCACTCGCCGGACACCGGCGAGGGCGACCGGCGTTGCAGCGACGTCGTGGCAGGCGGTCATCGGTCAGGTTTCGGGGACGACGACAATCAGCTGCGCTTCGCGGCGGCGCAGACACAGTTCGGTGTCTTGGACCCGGTAGATGGTTGGGTCACCCAGCGGTGCGCGACGGATCACGTCGACTTGGGCCGTCGCTCGAAAGCCTAATTGCCCTAATCGGTTTGCTATCGCGGAGGCCGCCTGTGGGAGCGTGCCCACCACCGTTGCTCGCTGGCCGGGCGGCAGCTGCGCCAGCACGATCACCGACCTGGCTTGATCGCGTGCGTGCTGCGCCCGGGTCCGCATTATCGATCTGACATTAGCCGTTCTTACCTAACTGAGGTAAACCTAACTTGCGCAGGACGCCGGGGTCCCCCAGGTGCCACCGGTCGCCTTTAGGGCGTCGCTGACGATCATTTAGCCTGGTGGTCAAGTGGCAGGCCAGCGTTGGAGCCGCCACACGCTGCGACAAAGGAGCCGCCGGTGTCAGTCGATGTGTCCATTGGGCCCGCCGACCCCGCAGAGGGGCGGGCCCGCTGGCGCACGGCGGTGGCCGGAGTGCTGGCCAAGAGCACCCGGCGGGACGCCAAGGACCTCGAGGCCCTGGGTTCAGAACCCGAGCGGCTGCTCGACAGCCCGACCTACGAGGGCTTCGCGATCCGCCCGCTGTACACCGCGCTGGACGAGCTGCCGGAGCCGCCGCTGCCGGGCGAGTGGCCTTACCTGCGCGGTGGTGATGCGCTGCGCGACGTCAAGTCCGGATGGAAGGTGGCCGAGGCGCTTCCGGCTAACCGGGTAGCCGGGGTTGGGGCCGAAGATGTCAACGCCGCTGTGCTTGCCGGGCTGGCCGAGGGGGTCGGCGCGCTGCTGATCCGGGTGGGGGAGTCCGGTGTGGCACCCGGGCAACTCGAGAAGGTGCTCGACGGCGTCTATCTGAGCATGGCGCCGGTGATCCTCGATGCCGGTGCCGACTACCGGGCAGCGTGCGACGCCCTGCTGGCGTTGGTGGCCGAGGTTGAACCCGACCAGCGCGCGACGCTGTCGGTCGACCTGGGGGCAGACCCGCTGACCGCGTCGCTCAGCGACCGTCCGGCCCCGTCGATCCAGGAAGTCCTCGGCGTCGCCAAGCAGGTGGCCGGCAGCCATGGTGTGCGGGCGATCACCGTCGACGGGCCCGCGTTCCACAATCTGGGCGCCAATGCGACGTGGGAACTCGCCGGCAGCGTGGCGGCCGCGGTGGCCTACCTCCGGGTGCTGACCGGGTCCGGCCTACCGCTCGCTCAGGCTCTGCGTCAGATCAGTTTCCGGCTGGCTGCCGACGACGACCAGTTCATGACGATCGCCAAGGTGCGGGCGCTGCGCCAGCTGTGGGCGAGGGTCGCTGAGGTGGTCGGGGAGCCGGAAAGTGGCGGGGCGGTCGTGCACGCCGAGACGTCGTTGCCGATGATGACCCAGCGCGACCCCTGGGTGAACATGCTGCGAACGACGTTGGCCGCGTTCGGCGCCGGTGTGGGCGGCGCCGACACCGTGCTGGTGTTTCCGTTCGATGTGGCGATTCCAGGCGGCTTTCCAGGCATGGCGACCAGCTTCGCGCGCCGAATGGCCCGCAACATTCAGCTGCTACTGCTCGAAGAGTCGCACGTCGGCCGGATTCTGGACCCGGCGGGCGGATCATGGTTCGTCGAGGACCTGACCGAACAGCTGGCCCAGCAGGCCTGGCAGCATTTCCAAGCCATCGAGAAACACGGCGGATTCGTCGACGCGCGTGACTACGTCGCCGACCAGATCGGCGAGGTAGCGGCACTGCGCACCGACGACATCGCGCACCGCCGGACTGCCATCACCGGCGTCAACGAGTACCCGAATTTGGGTGAACCTGCTCTGCCGCAAAATGATTCGCAGCATTCGCCGCTCGCGGCGGGCAACCTGGTGCGCTATGCCGCCGCGTTCGAAACCCTGCGGGACCGTTCCGATGCCTATCTGGCCCGCACGGGTTCACGCCCGCAGGCGCTGCTGTTGCCGCTGGGTCCGCTGGCCGAGCACAACATCCGGGCGACGTTCGCGGCGAACCTGCTGGCTTCCGGGGGCATCGAGGCGGTCAGCCCGGGAACAGTCGACGCCGACGGGGTCGCCAAGGCTGTCGCCGATGCCGGCTCGCCGACCGTGGCGGTTATCTGCGGCACCGACGGCCGCTACGGCACCGAGGCGGCGGCAATCGTCGAGGCGGCACGGCGCGAAGGGGTCTCGCACGTCTGCCTGGCCGGGCCGCAAAAAGCAGTAGCGGACACAGATCCGAAACAACAGCCCGACGAGTTTCTGACCATGAAAATCAACGCGGTGGAAACTCTTTCGAGCATGCTAAGCCGGTTAGGGGCGTAGCGACGATGACGACCACCGCGCCTGTTGTGGGTAGCTTCTCCGATATCCCGTTGCACAGTGAACGCACCGTGCCACCGTCGACCGAAGCCGCAGTGGAAAAGCACATTGCGGCCGCCGCGGCCGCAAACTGGTATACGCCCGACCAGCTGGTGTGGCACACGCCGGAAGACATTGAGGTCAAACCGGTGTACATCGCCGCCGACCGCTCCGCTGTCGAGGCCGAAGGCTACCCGCTGAACACTTTTCCCGGTGAGCCACCGTTCCTGCGCGGGCCGTACCCGACGATGTATGTCAACCAGCCGTGGACAATCCGCCAGTACGCCGGGTTTTCGACGGCCGCGGAGTCCAACGCGTTCTACCGCCGCAACCTCGCCGGCGGACAGAAGGGTCTATCGGTCGCCTTCGACCTGGCCACCCACCGTGGCTACGACTCCGATCACCCACGCGTTCAAGGTGACGTCGGAATGGCCGGTGTGGCAATCGATTCCATTCTCGACATGCGCCAGCTGTTCGACGGCATCGATTTGTCGACGGTGTCGGTGTCGATGACCATGAACGGTGCCGTGCTGCCGATCTTGGCGTTGTACGTGGTGGCCGCCGAGGAGCAGGGGGTGTCTCCGGAAAAATTGGCCGGCACCATCCAGAACGACATCCTCAAAGAGTTCATGGTGCGCAACACCTATATCTATCCGCCGGCGCCCTCGATGCGGATCATCTCGGATATCTTTGCCTACACCTCGCAAAAAATGCCGAAATACAATTCGATCTCGATCTCCGGCTATCACATGCAGGAGGCCGGCG
>NZ_JBAPPI010000035.1:0-3624 GCF_049280035.1 Mycobacterium sp.
GCCAACCGCGGCGCTGACGGCGAAGGCGCCCTGTCCGATGGCGGCGACCCGCTGCGCCCGGCTGCGCCGCGCTTGCGATCGCCGCTGTCCGACATCGTGCGCGGGCTGCTCGAACCGCTGGGTCTGGCGGCCGAAGCGCCGACGGGAACCCGGGCCCGGGAGCGCTGGGAGGCGCTTTCCGCGTTAGCCGAGCTGGTCGATGAAGAGGTGGCGCACCGCCCGCAGTTGGATCTGCCCGATTTGGTGGCCGAGCTGCGGACCCGCGCCGACGCGCGCCACCCGCCGGTGGTGCAGGGTGTCACGTTGGCCTCGCTGCACGCCGCCAAAGGGCTGGAGTGGGATGCGGTGTTCCTGGTCGGATTGACCGATGGCACCCTGCCCATCTCGCACGCATTAACCCACGGCGCCGAGAGTGAAGCCGTCGAAGAAGAGCGTCGACTGCTCTACGTCGGAATCACCAGGGCCCGAATGCATTTGGCGCTCAGCTGGTCGTTGTCCCGGAACCCGGGCGGGCGGCAGAGTCGCAAGCCGTCGCGATTCCTCAACGGCCTTTCGCCGCAGACCGCGGCTGACTCCACCCCGAGTCGGCCGCGCCGTAATCGCGGTGCCACTGGTCCCTCACAGCGTTGCCGGATCTGCAACAACCAGCTGACCACGCCGGCGGCGATCATGTTGCGCCGCTGCGAAACGTGCGCGGCAGATATCGACGACGAGCTGTTGCTAGAGCTCAAGGATTGGCGGCTGCGCACCGCCAAGGAGATGAAGGTGCCCGCATATGTTGTGTTCACCGATAACACGCTGATCGCGATCGCGGAGCTGCTGCCCGCCGACGACGCCGCGTTGGTCGCGATTCCGGGTATTGGCGCACGCAAGCTGGAGCAGTTCGGTCCGGACGTGTTGGAGCTGGTCCGCAGCCGTGGCTAGGCCACCAAAACCGCAGGTCAGAAAATCGCTTGCCGGGTCAGGCTGTTAGGATTTAATCTCGAACCGCAATCTTCGCGCCCGACGGCAGCTACTAGACGAGAGGAGGGAGCCACGATGATCAGCATGAACGTGTTCGGTGTATGCCCGGTCGTTTCGGCTGGCAACACTGGCTCCCACCATGCTGCCCATGCCGCCGCGGCGGCCGCCTTGGCCGCGGCGCCCAAGCGCCGTGCCGCCGCCGCGACCGAAGTGTCCGTGGATCGGGGCTCTACCTAGGTAACAGCCCACTATCTCGCCAAATGGCCACGGACCCGAAGTCAAAAGGATCCGTGGCCACAGTTTTGGGTCGACAGCCCATCACCTGGTCCGGATCTCCGCAAGACCGCCGCTAGACCAGGAAGCAGGTGAACCGGACATGTCGACCCCGACAGTCCCCGACGAGCAGCAGCCGGAGTTGCCTTGTCACGTCGGCGACCCCGACCTGTGGTTCGCTGACAGCCCGTCTGATCTGGAGCGCGCCAAGGCGTTGTGCGCCGACTGCCCGATTCGAAACCAGTGCCTGGCCGCGGCATTGCAACGCGCAGAGCCGTGGGGCGTGTGGGGTGGGGAGATCCTCGACCGTGGCAGCATCGTGAACCGCAAGCGGCCGCGTGGACGTCCACGCAAGGATTCGGTCGCCGCTTAGATCAAACCTCTACGTTGAGATTGACGTTAGTGCAAGCGCTTTCGCGCGCTGGCGTCGATCTCGGCGTCCAGCCACCGGTGGATTCAGACGACCGCTGTGTCGGGTTCGGCGAAGCCGGGAATCAGGTCCTCCGACAGCGCCCTGATCGGCACGTGCGCATCCAACTGGCACAGAATCGCGGCCACCGATGCGATCACCCGCATTGGGATTGCCAGCTTGGGCGGCAAGTCCATCTGCCGGGCGGTCTTGATCTGTGACACCGACTTTTCGATCTGACCGACCGTCATCTTCTGCAGCCACTTGCGGGTGTAGTGGAAGACCTCGACCTCGACGGGTTGGACATACTGACGCAGCATCTCGTCGATGTCCCGCACCGACACCTGCTGGCCCTTCTGAATGAAGCCGACTTTTTCCATCGTCGGCAGCAGCAGGTCGTAGTTCTTTTCGCGGGCCAGCCGGATCGTCATGCCGAGCTCGATCGGAAAGCCACCGGGCAGCGGTGCCACGGCGCCGAAGTCGATGACACCCATCCGGCCGTCGGACAACAACATGAAGTTGCCGGGGTGGGCGTCGCCGTGCATCATCTCCAGCCGGTGCGGCGCGTCGAAAGTGAGCTCGAGCAGCCGGAACCCCATCAGGTCGCGTTGTTCGACGGTGCCGTCGCGGATGATCTCGGCCATGTGCGTGCCGTCGATCCATTCTTGAACAACAACTTTGGGGGCACTGGCGACGATGTGCGGCACCAGGAAATGCGGGTGGCCCTCATACGCCTTGGCGAATGCGCGCTGGTTGTCGGCCTCCAGCCGATAGTCGAGCTCCATCTCGGTGCGCTCGATCAGCTCATCGACAACGCCCTGCACGTCGGCACCCGGGGCCAGCTGTTTGACCACCCCGATCATGCGCTGCATGGTCTTCAGGTCGGCGCGCAACGCCTCGTCGGCACCCGGGTACTGGATTTTGACGGCGACCTCGCGTCCGTCCGACCACACCGCCTTGTGCACCTGCCCGATGCTGGCCGAGGCCACCGGTGTGTCGTTGAAGTCGGAGAACCGTTGGCGCCATTTGGTACCGAGTTGGGCGTCGAGCACCCGGTGCACTTTCTCGGCGGGCAGCGGCGGCGCGTCCTTCTGCAGTTTTGTCAGCGCTTCTCGGTACGGCTCGCCGAACTCGTCGGGGATCGCGGCCTCCATCACCGACAATGCCTGGCCGACCTTCATCGCGCCGCCCTTGAGCTCGCCGAGCACGGTGAACAGCTGATGGGCTGCCTTCTCCATCAGTTCGGCGTTGACCTCGTCTTTCGACTTGCCGGTCAGCCGCTTGCCGAACCCGAGTGCTGCCCGGCCGGCGAAGCCGACCGGAATGCTGGCCAGCTTCGCGTTGCGCGCAGCGCCCCCGCGTTTGATGTCTGCCACGACAACCATCATCCATGACCGGTCGGTGCTTGCCCGCATCGATCTGAAAACACGCGCTGTCAACATGAACACAGTGGGTGTCTGGGCCAGTGCCGCGCCACGATCGAGCCGGCATGGACGTCGAACTCCAGCGTGGCGTTCAACGCCGGCGGCGGCTCGGGATCACCGTCGGCGTCCGATCCACGGACCGCACCGATCACTCGGTTGACCTGGCTGAGCGCCAGCGCAGCGGTGGCGAGCAGGGTTGCGCGGTCGGCGACGCCGACGGTTTCGCGCAGCTGCGCCGCGACGGCAGGCCACGCCGCATCGCGGTCCCTGCGATGCAGATCCGCACACCCCAAACAGCTGGTGACACCGGGGATGACCAGCGGGCCGACCAGGCCGGTGCCGTCGCGCACCCGGACCGCGAGGTGCGCGACGCCTTGACTGTGCAGGTCGCGCAGCATCCGCGGGTCTGCGACCAGGTTGTCGGACAACACCACCAGGTCGGCTTCGGCGGAAGTCACCGCGGCATGCGGTTGGCTGCTCTGCTTGACCCGGGCACCCGAACAGCGCAGCGACTCGACCAGCAGTTCTGACAGCGGCCCGCGGCCGTGCACCCGG
>NZ_JBAPPI010000036.1:0-2427 GCF_049280035.1 Mycobacterium sp.
GCGAAGTGCCGGCCACCATGAACGAACTCGTGACGCTGCCCGGGGTGGGCCGCAAGACCGCCAACGTCATCCTGGGAAACGCATTCGATGTCCCCGGAATCACCGTCGACACCCATTTCGGGCGGCTGGTTCGGCGCTGGCGCTGGACGGCCGAAGAGGACCCGGTCAAAGTCGAGCATGCGGTCGGCGAACTCATCGAACGCAAGGAGTGGACCCTGCTCAGTCACCGGGTGATCTTCCACGGTCGCCGGGTGTGCCACGCCCGCAAACCGGCATGCGGGGTCTGCGTGTTGGCCAAGGACTGTCCCTCGTTCGGAACTGGGCCCACCGAACCGCTGATCGCTGCCGCCCTGGTGCAGGGCCCGGAAACCGAGCACCTGTTGTCGATGGCCGGGTTGTAGCGCAGCACCGCCCACCAGATGACCACTTTCACGCCTCGAACCGCCCGCTGGACCGTCGCGGTGCTGGCGGTCGTCGCGGCATTGGTCGCGGCGTTGCTGGTTGAGTTGCGTGATAGTTCCCACTCGTCAACCGCCCCACCGACCAGTTCCGGCCACGAGCATCGTGACGCCGACACCCCAGCGGCGCTGGCGGGACCGCGGCAGCGTGCCGACCTCGCGCCGTGTCCGCACCCGGGCACCGATCCCGGTCCGCCGGCGTTGCGCGGTGTGACCGCGGAATGCGCAGCCGACGGCTCGGTCGTTGACGTCGGTCCGGCCCTGGCCGGGCATCGGGTGGTTCTCAACTTGTGGGCGTACTGGTGTGCACCCTGCGCGGCCGAACTCCCTGCGATGGCCGAGTATCAACGACGGGTCGGGACCGATGTGATGGTGGTGACGGTGCACCAGGACGAGAACGAGACGGCGGCCTTGCTGCGATTGGCGGACCTGGGTGTCCGATTGCCGACCCTGCAGGACGGCAGCCGTCGGATCGCGGCGGCGTTACGGGTGCCAAATGTGATGCCCGCGACAGTAGTGCTGAGATTGGACGGTAGCGTTGCGCAGACCCTGCCGCGCGCTTTCGCCAACGCCGACGAGATCGCAGCTGCGCTCGGAGATCCGGCGCGATGACGCCCGGCGAGCGGCCGGGCAATTGGACGAAGGAGGGGCCGGTGAGCGCAGGGGGCACTCCACGACCGCGCGGTGAAGACCTCACCCACTCGCCAGGAACGATTCAGTTGAGGCCTGAGCTCGGCCCGTCCTGGCTGCGTCCATTGGTCGACAACGTCGGTCAGGTGCCCGACGCTTACCGCCGTCGTCTTCCCGCCGATGTACTGGCCATGGTGACTGCCGCCAAGGCCACGGCCTCGATTCGCAAAGATGGACGCGACGCAGCGGTGCTGGTGCTGTTTTCCGGTCCCCCGTCCGGCCAAGCCAACGGCGCTCGGCCCGACTCCCCTCCGGATGAAGCCGATCTGCTGCTCACAGTGCGGGCCTCCACATTGCGTCACCATGCCGGCCAAGCTGCGTTCCCGGGCGGCGCCTCCGATCCGGACGACGACGGGCCGGTGGCGACCGCGCTGCGAGAGGCACACGAAGAGACCGGCATCGACACCGGCAGGGTGCATCCGCTGACCACGATGGAGCGAACATTCATCGCGCCGTCGGGTTTTCACGTCGTGCCGGTGCTGGCGTATTCGCCCGATCCGGGACCGGTGGCCGTCGTCGATCGGGCGGAGACAGCAATCGTGGCCCGGGTGCCGGTGCGGGCCTTCATCAATCCGGTCAATCGGCTGATGGTGTACCGCAGCTCGTTGCACCGCCGCTTCGCCGGGCCGGCTTTTCTGTTGAACGAGATGCTGGTTTGGGGTTTCACCGGCCAGGTGATTTCGGCGATGCTGGACGTGGCCGGTTGGGCTAAACCCTGGGACACCAGTGATATTCGGGAGTTGGATGAAGCGATGGCTCTAGTCGGCGACGAGGATGACGACTGATGACCTCATCACAATGGCTCGACATCGCGGTGCTGGGTGTTGCTTTCATCGCGGCGATCTCGGGTTGGCGCTCGGGTGCACTAGGCTCGCTGCTGTCATTCGTCGGTGTGCTACTCGGTGCGATCGCAGGCGTCCTGCTGGCTCCGCATCTTGTCGCCCAGATCAGCCAACCGCGGGCCAAACTGTTCGCCGCCTTGTTTCTGGTCCTGGGGTTGGTCGTCGTCGGCGAGGTCGCTGGTGTGGTGCTTGGACGCGCGGTGCGCGGCGCGATCCACAGCAGCGCAGTGCGATTCTTCGATTCGCTGATCGGGGTGGCAGTGCAGCTGGTGGTGGTGCTGGTGGCGGCATGGCTGCTGGCAATTCCGATAACCGCGTCGTCGGGCCTGCCGAGATTGGCTGCCGCGGTGCGGGGGTCACGGGTGCTGGCTCAGGTCGACGGGGTCGCACCGCCGTGGTTGAAGACGGTGCCCAAGCGGTTGTCGTCGATGTTGAAC
>NZ_JBAPPI010000037.1:0-2623 GCF_049280035.1 Mycobacterium sp.
CCAAGCCGTCTTGGCCCTGGCCCGCCGCCGCCTCAACGTCTTGTGGGCCATGCTGCGCGACCACACCACCTATCAACCCACCACACCTAACGCCGCGGCGGCTTGACAACGTCATTGAGAATCCTCCTCCTGGCAATGAGCCAAGCCTACCGGCCAGTAGCCGGGCTACCTGCCCCGGCGCGCTGCAGTAGCAGGTCACACCGGGCCAGCAGTGCCGCCCGCAGCGGCGCGGCACGTGATGCGATGGCCTTCTGGCAACGCACATACTCGGCGCGGCCGCCGGCCTGCTCAACGGCGATCGGTGTGTACCCGTAGCCCCGCAGGTCGTACGGGCTCGCTCGCATATCGACTTCACGCGCCGCCGCGGCCAGTTCCAGGCAGTCCAGCAGTAGCTCGGATTCGATCAGCGGGCTCAACTTGTACGACCATTTGTACAGGTCCATGTTGGCGTGCAAGCAACCGGGCTGCTCCCAGTCCTGCTGGGTGGCACGGCTGGGCGAGCCCGCGTTTCGGGGTGCCGCGTCAGCACTGAAGAAGCGGAACGCGTCGAAGTGACTGCACCGCAGGGGTCCGGCGACATCAGCGTCGACAACGGCGTCGGTGCCCGCGGCGCCCAACCGCAGCGGGACACGCTCGTGGCGCACGGCCCCGTCGTGATAAACCATCGCCCACTCGTGCAACCCGAAGCAGTTCAGCCGAGCCGGGCGCCGCGCCGTCGCTCGCAGGAGGCGCGCGACGAACGAAATGATGTCCAGCCGGCTGCGCAGATAGATCTGGCTGACCGCGACACCGACGCCGTCGGCGGTGTAACCGCGGCGGCCACGGTAGCGACGGATGGCTTGGCTGCCCGCGAGCCGCATCCCGTAACCCGGATGCCAGCAGCGCAGCTGCCCCGGCCGCAGGCTGTAGTAGCTGAACAGGAAGTCCCACACCGGATGCGCCTCGCCGGCGCGGGCCCGCTTGACGTGTGGGGCGACGAACGTGTCGACGCGTTCGGCGTACGCGTCGGCGCGCGCCGTCCACTGCTCATGGTCCAGCCGGGTGCACCTATCAGACACGTTGCATGCCGTCCCGCACGGCACCGACCAGGTCCCTGACCAGATCCTCCAGTGCGACCATCGCGACCACGGTCCCGTCCTGCCCGGTGACCAGCGCCAGATGACTCTTGCTGCGCCGCATCCTTGACAACGCCTCCGGAACCGACAGCGAGCCACCGATTTGCGGCAGCGGCCGAACTCGCGCCAGGTCGACCACGGCATGGGGATCGTCACCTAGTGACAGCACATCCTTGATGTGCAGGTACCCGATGAATCTGTGGTCGACGTCGGCGACTGGGAACCGGGAGTAGCCGGTCGTGGCCAGCGCCTTTTCCACCGCCTCGACCGTCGGCCCGCAACCCTGCGCGGCCACCGGCACCGCGCGAATCTGGGTGACCGGGACCGCGACGTCGGCGACCAGCCGGTTGCGAATCTGCAGCGCCCGGGTGAGCCGGGTGTGCTCCTCGGGATCCAGCAGACCTTCCGACACCGATTCGGCGATCATCTCGGACAGCTCCACAGTGGAGACGGTGATGTCGAGCTCGTCTCGGGGTTGCACTCGCAGTGCCCGCAAGGTGGCGCTGGTGCAGCGGTTGTAGAACGTGATGATCGGCCGAACGGTCCGCACATACATCAGGTAGGGCGGAATCAGCAGCATCGCCGCCTTCTCCGGGCCGGCGATGGCGATGTTCTTCGGGACCATCTCGCCGAGCAGCACATGCAGTGTCACCACAATGGCCAGTGCAACCGCCAATGACACGGTGTGCAGCAGGGCGGGGGAGACGCCGCCGACGAAATCGAACGGCCGTCGCAGCAGGTCGGCGACCGTGGGCTCACCGAGCCGGCCGAGCAGGATCGACGACACCGTGATTCCCAGCTGGGCTCCCGCGAACATCAGCGGCAGCTGTTCTGCGGCCCGAATCACGGTGAGCGCGCTTGATCTGCCCTGCTCGGCCAATGCTTCCAGCCGGTCTCGACGGGCCGAGATCAGCGAGAACTCCGCACCGACGAAGAACGCGTTGGTGGCGATCAGCAGGATGGTCGCCAACACTCCCAGCAGGTCGCCCATCAGTGAGCCCGTCCCACGCCGGAATCATTGCGACCCTGAACTTGGGTCAGGTCGAGCAGGTCGATACGGCGGCCATCCATTCGGATCACCCGGGCCTGCCAGCCGGCCGGGCCTTCCGGTATGCCGTCGGGTTCATATCCGCTCAGCTGCACCGTGTCCCCGGCGACCGGAATGCGGCCGAGCTGCTGAAGCACCAGCCCGCCGATCGTCTCGTATTCACCCTCCGGTGCGTGATAACCGGTGGCGGCGGCCACCTCGTCGATCCGCAGCAGCCCCGACACCCGCCAACCATCGCCGGAAGCCACCACATCCGGTGTGGTGTCGTCGTGCTCGTCGCGAACGTCGCCGACGATTTCGTCGATCAGATCCTCGACGGTCACCATGCCCGCGATACCGCCGTACTCGTCGACGACCATGGCGGTCTGCAAGCCGTTGGCCCGTATCTCTCCCATGAGCGCATCGCCGTCCAGCGTGGACGGCACCACCGCGACAGGCTGCGCGACGGCGGTCAGCAAGG
>NZ_JBAPPI010000038.1:0-13428 GCF_049280035.1 Mycobacterium sp.
GCAGCAGCCACCGACCAGGTTGACCAGGCCGGCCTCGGCGAACTCGGCGATGTAGCTGGCCTGACGCTCCGGGGACTCGTCATACTCGCCGAAGGCGTTGGGCAGGCCGGCGTTCGGGTAGCAGGAGACGTAGGTGTCCGCGATCCGCGCAACCTCGGCGATGTAGGGCCTCATCTCCGGCGCGCCCAGGGCGCAGTTGAGGCCGACCGCGATCGGCTTCGCGTGCCTGATCGCGTTCCAGAACGCTTCGGTGACCTGACCGGACAGCGTCCGCCCGGAGGCATCGGTGATGGTGCCGGAGATGATCACCGGCCAGCGGCGTCCGCGGTCCTCGAACAGCGTCTCGACGGCGAATACCGCGGCCTTGGCGTTCAGCGAGTCGAATATCGTCTCGATGATGAGGAGGTCGGCACCGCCGTCGACCAGGCCGTTGACGGCTTCGAGGTAGGCGGCGACCAGCTGGTCGTAGGAGACGTTGCGGGCTCCAGGGTCGTTGACGTCCGGCGAGATCGACGCGGTGCGCGTCGTCGGCCCGATGGCGCCGGCGACGTAGCGCGGCTTCTCCGGGGTGCTGAACTCGTCGCAGGCCTTGCGGGCCAGGGCAGCGCCGGCGTAGTTCAGCTCGTAGGCCAGCTCGTGCATGTCGTAGTCGGAGAGCGAGACCGCGTTCGCGTTGAACGTATTGGTCTCCAGAATGTCGGCGCCCGCCTCGAGGTACTAGCGGTGGATCCCCTCGATGATCTGCGGCTGCGTCAGGTTGAGCAGGTCGTTGTTGCCCTGGAGAGCGGTCGGCCACTCTGTGAACCGCTCGCCGCGGTAACCGGCCTCGTCCGGCCGGTCCCGCTGGATCGCCGTGCCCATCGCGCCGTCGATCACCATGATCCGCCGGCCGAGAGCAGCCGTCAGTTCGTCGGCGCAGTCGGGGCGGATGTTCGGCGCAAAGGTGTTCGCGTAAGCGCTCACGTACGTTCCTTCCGTAGCGGAAGGCGTCCTTAACTCTGCCGAGCGTGGCGGATACCGGCGGGACCGGAGAACCGTTGCAACGCCTCTCGACCAGAAAAGTTTACGTCGTCACCCGACGTCTGGACGCCCAGCTCGACCCGACCCGCTTGGCGATCGCGGTGTCCTCGAGCGCCAGCTCGCGGATCTTGTCGGCAATGTCGTAGTCACCAAGGTTAACCAGATTGCAGCCGAACGTATTTCGTATCGACCGCGTCGGCGCCGGTTGTTGAAGTCGTCGAGCGTGAGTCGGCCGCCTGCAGCTGAGTGCCCATACCGCCGTCGCCCGACAACGACGCGCTGCGACAACGTCTCAAGCTGGTCGGTGTCGTAGCCGGCGCCGTTGGTGGAAGTCATCCCAACAAGCATAGCCGGTCTATGGAAAATGCCTGGGCGCTTGACAGCGCTCGCCACACCAGGACTCCGATCAGGCCGTACGCTGATTGCGTGACCTCGCCGGATGTCAGCGCTTCGCTTCCCGAACTGCACAACACGATCGTCGTGGCGGCGTTCGAGGGGTGGAACGACGCCGGCGACGCGGCCAGCGACGCCCTGGAGCACCTGGACGCCATTTGGGAGGCCGACCCGATCGTCGAGATCGACGACGAGGCTTACTACGACTATCAGGTAAACCGCCCGGTCATTCGGCAGGTCGACGGCGTCACGCGGGAATTGGTATGGCCGTCGATGCGGATCTCGCACTGCCGCCCGCCCGGCGCCGACCGCGACATCGTGTTGATGCACGGCGTTGAGCCCAATATGCGTTGGCGCACCTTCTGCGCAGAGCTGCTGGCCGTCGCCGACAAGCTCAACGTCGACACCGTGGTGATCCTCGGCGCGCTACTGGCGGACACACCGCACACCCGACCAGTGCCGGTGTCCGGGGCGGCCTACTCCCCCGAGTCGGCGCACCGCTTCGGATTGCAGGAGACCCGCTACGAGGGTCCGACCGGCATCGCCGGGGTGTTTCAGGACGCCTGCGTGGCGGCCGGCATACCGGCGGTCACCTTCTGGGCGGCGGTTCCGCATTACGTGTCGCAGCCGCCGAACCCGAAAGCGACCGTAGCGCTGCTGCGCCGCGTCGAGGATGTGCTCGACATCGAGGTACCGCTGGCCGACCTGCCGGCTCAGGCCGAGGAGTGGGAGCAGGCGGTCACCGAGATGACCGCCGAGGACGACGAAATCTCCGAGTACGTGCAGTCATTGGAGCAACGCGGTGACGCCGAGGTCGACATGAACGAGGCGCTCGGCAAGATCGACGGCGATGCGCTGGCCGCCGAGTTCGAGCGCTACCTGCGCCGCCGCCGCCCGGGCTTCGGGCGCTAGACCGCATGAGGGGCCCATTGCCAGAGGATCGCTGACGTGCCAGACGCCGGATCGGTGATCGCGGGCTACCGCGTCGTGCGGGTGCTCGGTTCGGGCGGAATGGGCTCGGTGTACCTGGCGCAGGACCCGGACCTGCCCCGCCTCGATGCGTTGAAGGTGCTGTCGTCGGCCCACAGCAATGACCCGGAATTCCGGGCCCGGTTTGTGCGGGAGGCCGCTGTCGCCGCGGGCCTAACTCATCCCAACATTGTGGCGATCCATCACCGTGGTGAAACTGCAGAGGGACAACTCTGGATCGCGATGCAGTTCGTCGACGGCGACGACGCTGATACGGCATTGCGAGCGGGCACCATGACTCCGCAACGAGCGGTACGCATCGTCGGTGAAGTCGCCAAAGCGCTCGACTACGCGCACCGGCACAACGTGGTCCATCGCGATGTCAAACCTGCCAACTTCCTGCTGACTGCCCAACGTGGCGCTGCCGAACGGGTACTGCTCGCCGATTTCGGAATCGCGCGTGCCCTCGACGACGTCGGGCTGACGACAACCGGTTCGGTGTTGGCGACGATGTCCTACGCCGCACCCGAGCTGCTCGCCGGGCACGCCTTCGATGGTCGGGCGGACGTATATTCGTTGGGCTGCAGCCTATTTCGCCTCCTCACCGGGACCACCCCGTTTCCCACCGGCAACGGTCCGGCGGCGGTGATGATGGCGCATTTGCATGCACCGCCACCCCGCGTCAGTGAGCGGTTGCCCGACCTTTCCTCAGCACTGGACGCGGTGATCGCTCGCGCGATGGCCAAGGATCCGGCGGGCCGCTTTCCGACGGCCACCGAGCTCGCGGAGTCGGCACACGACGCTCTGCAAGACGCACCGCCCGGCGTCTTGCGGACGGCGTTGCCGAGCCGGATGGTCGACGTCGTGCAATCCGCCGATCCTGGATGGTGGCGTCCGGCGTCAAGCGGGCAGTTCACACCGACCGCGCAAGCAGTCCCCGGTAAGTCCGGTCAGCGCCGACGCCGGTTCCGTTGGGTCGCCGCGGGGCTGGCCGTCACCACCGCCGTGGTGGCCACTGCCGCCTCGCTTATCTTCTCCGGCCGAGGCGAACACGCCGGCGCGCCGCCCGCGCGGAAACCCTCGCCGACGTCGTCACCGGCCGCTGCCGCGCCGACGCGAGTGTCGCCGTCCGGGCTGCCCGGATTGCTGCTGAGTGCCGACGCACTTTCCGTTCCGCTGGGCACCGGCCACCTGCAGATAACAAGTACCTCGACGGCGCTGCTGGACTCCTCGGCCGAGGTATCAGATAGCCAATGCGTGAGCGCCTGGGCGCCGGCCCAGGTGGCGGCGTATGCCAGCTTCGGCGACTCGGGCGCGCAAGTCCAGACGCTCAGCGACGGGCTTGAGCCTGCGCAGCGGACCACGCTCACCCAGGCGTTGATCGCGTTCCCCACCCCCGACGCCGCCGACAACGCCGTCGCCGCGCAGATCGGTCAATGGCAGCAATGCGCGAACCGAACGATCACGGTCACCATGCCCGGCAGCGGAGCGACGGGGGTGACCCTGGGCGCGCCGGTCGGCGTACCGGGAATGATCCGGCTGCTGAGCCAGCAAGTGCAGCCCACCCCCGGACAGCATTGTCAGCGTGCGACGGGATCGAAAAACAACGTGGTCGTCGACGTCGCCGCCTGCTCGCCGTCGGTCCAAGACCCGGCCAAGTCAGTTGCGAGGATGATCAGCGGCGACGTCCCGCCGGGCTGAGCGCGTGAAATTCCGCCCCACGCAGGACCGGTAATGTCAGAGCCCGTGACTGAGCCCGGCCTGATCGGTGGGTCGATGCTGGCCGGCTACCGCATCGAACGCAAGCTCGGCGAGGGCGGCATGGGAGCGGTGTATCTGGCCAGCAACCCCGACCTGCCGCGCCGCGACGCGATCAAGGTTCTCTCCGCAGAGCTGTCACGCGACAAGGAATTCCGGGCCCGGTTCATCCGGGAAGCCGACGTGGCCGCCCGGCTCACCCACCCCAACATCGTGGCGGTATACCGACGCGGTGAAACTCCCGCCGGTCAGTTGTGGATCGCGATGCAATTCGTTGACGGCCAGGACGCCGACGCCGCGCTGCGGGCCGGCACCATGACACCGCAGCGCGCCATCGACATTGTCGGCCAGGTCGCCTCGGCGCTCGATTACGCGCACGGGCAGCATGTCGTACACCGCGACATCAAGCCGGCGAACTTTTTGCTCGCCCACGATGCAACCGAAGAACGAGCGCTACTGGCTGACTTCGGGATCGCCCGCGCCCTCGACGAGATCGGGCTGACCGCCAGCGGACAGGTGATGTCCACGGTGGCCTACGCCGCCCCCGAGGTGCTGGCGGGGACACCCGTCGACTACCGCGCCGACCTGTATTCGCTGGGTTGCGCGCTGTTCAAGCTACTCACTGGGAAGACCCCGTACTGGACGGCCGCCGGGGCGCCCGCAGTCATGCTCGCGCACTTACAGGAGCCACCGCCCCGGGTCACTGACCTCGCACCGGGCCTGCCGCCGGCGCTGGACGCGGTGATCGCGGTCGCCATGGCCAAGGATCCGGCGCTTCGCTACCGCACCGCCGGCGAACTCGCATCGGCCGCGACCGTTGCGCTGCACAGCCGGGACCAGACGGTGCAGTGGCGGATCACCGCCGGTGTCAATGAGGCCCCGACCACCTCACCAGCGCCGCTCCTGCCCGCACCATCGCCCGGACCGCTTCAGCCGCGCCGCCGAAAGGGGAGGCGGCGCCGGGTTGTCGCTGCACTGTTGGGAATCGGGTTGACGGTGGCCGCAGCGGTGACCGGTGCGGTGGTGACGAGTCGGCACTCCGACACCGCGACGCAGGCGAAAAAGGTTACAGTGCAGCCGGTTTCGATTCGGGATTTGCCGACGTTGTTGCCCACCGCTGATCAGCTCGGCGCTGCAATGAGCGCCGCAATCACCATCACCGGCGTGACCACAGGTATTGGTATCGATTCCAACAGCCTGGATAGTCAGGACTGCGCCAGCCCGTGGATGGTGGCCCAGCGGGCCGCCTATTTCGGCAGCGGCTGGCAGGCGCTGGAGTTGCAGTCCGCCGACCAACCCCAGCCCGCCACGGCGCCCGGCGGATTACCGCTACCGGGGGTGAATTCCTTTGTAGCCGTGCTCAGTTTTCCTGTCGCCGAGCTCGCGACACGGTTCCTGGACCGCCAGAAGGCGGCATGGCAGAAATGCGTTGGACGCACCGTGACCTTCAACGGCGGGGACAATATGCGGTTGCCCGAACGCTTCGGTGAGTTCAGGGTGACCGGCGACAACATTCTCACGATCACCCATCAGATGGCGAACCTTCCGATGGCCTGCGGGCGGGGATTGACCGTGCGAAACAACGTCGCCATCGACGTCGCCGTCTGCTACTCCGCCAACCCGCTCGACGCGGCGTTGAGTCTGGTCAAGCAAATCGCTGACAAGGTGCCGCAGTGATGGCGAATCCTGGCCAGGGGCGGCGTTCCGCCGGGGCGGTGCCGGCGGCAACACTGCTGGCCAGTCTGCTGATCGTGGTCGTGTCGTGCTCCCAGGCGATCGGTGGGACCGCGGTCTACTCACCGGGCGATTCGCGCGCGGGTTCGGTGCAGGTGCGCGTTTCCCAGCTGCAATCGCTGGTCTTGTCAATCGCCGATGTCGGTGCGCTGCTGGGCATCCCGGATCTTGCCCCGACTGACGTCCCAGCGATCCGCACCCTGCCGTCCGGCGTGTTGTCCGATCCCTCGTGCGGCACGGTGATGCAGACCGGCTGGCTGCCCACCTATCGAAGGTCGGGACAGATCGGCGCCGGTGGCCTGGTCGCCAGGAACCCTCACGAACGCCAGTTCAGCGAAACGGTGGCGGCATTTCGCGATGCCGCCGCGGCGCGGGCGTTCGTCGGCACCGTCATCGCGCAATGGAAGGCCTGCGCCGAACGGCCGATCACACAGAACTTCGAAGGCACTCACGTGAACTTCATGGGCTTTGGTCCGAGCCATTCCTACGGCGTGGACGTGCTGTTGGTCCGCCGCGAAGGCGGCCGCGGATTCGCCTGTTCCCGCGCCATCACGGCCAGCTCCAACGTCACCGCCGATGTGGGTGTGTGCGGGCCCGACGAGACAGTGGTCAACGACCAATCGGCCCGCGTCGTCAACGCGATCTTGGCTCGCATCCCGGCCTGACGCGGGCCGTCGTCAGTGCTTCTCCAACGCCTCGTTGGTGGCGCTGGTGGAGCGGCCCAGGGCGGCGACTTCGGCGTCCATGCGGGGAAGGAGTTCCATCGCGGTTTTGGACACCGCACCCTCGCCGAACGGAGTTGACAGCACCGGCTTGAGCCAGCGGAACCACCGCACCCAGCCCGGACAATAAATCCGGCGTTTCCGGTGCTCGATGCCCTTGACGAACGCCGCCGCACAGTCGTCCACCGAGGTGGTCTTGTTCAGCGGGAAGGGCAGCCGGGCCAGCAGTTCCTGAAATGACGGCAGATCGGCCTTGCTGTCGCGGACCAACGCGGTGTCGATCCAGGACATGTGGGCCGAGCCGACGCTGACCCCCCGCTGGCCGACCTCGAGCCGCAATGCGTGGGCCAGGTGCTCGACACCTGCCTTCGACGCGTCGTAGGGCATCATGCCGGGAGCGGCCGCGAACGCGGCCAACGACGACACGATCAGCACGTAGCCGCGGCGGTCGATCACCGATGGCAGCGTGGCGCGCACGGTGTGGAAGACGCCGAGCAGGTTGACGTCGAGGACCCGCCGGAACGCCTCCGGGTCGACCTGAAGCACCGATCCGTAGCTGGCGATGCCGGCGTTGGCGATGACGACGTCGATACCACCGAACTTTTCGACGGCCTGGTTTGCTGCGGCCTGCATGGCGGCAAGATCTCGCACGTCGGCGGTCGCGGTAAGCACTCGTTCGTCGCCGCCGAGCTCGCTGGACATCGCCGCCAGTGCGCCCGCGTCCAGGTCGGTCAACACCAGTTTGGCGCCCTTGGCGTGCAACCGTCGGGCTACCTCGGCCCCGATTCCATGGCCACCACCGGTGATGAATACGACGTGCGAGTTCACTGAGGTCATTGCCGCAACCTACCGCCGCGCCGAATCCAGGTCCACTCCCAGCAGGGCATCCACCGCCGTTGCCACGGCCTGGGGCGCGTCGGCATCGTGACCGCCGTATTCCAGCGCGTCGGTAGCCCAACCATCAAATGCAGCAAGCACTTTGGGGGTATCAAGGTCGTCCGCGAGATAGCGGCGCACCCGGGCAATGAGGTCGGCGGCATCCGGCGCTCCGGGCAGCCCGGTCGCAGTGCGCCACCGATGCAGCCGGGCATTCGCCGACTCCAGCACTTCGGCGCCCCAGTCGCGGTCGGACCGATAGTGGCCGGCCAGCAGGCCCAGTCGGATCGCCGACGGCTCGACGCCCTCGGCCCGTAACCCCGACACCAAAACCAGGTTGCCGCGGCTCTTGGACATCTTGTGCCCGTCCAAGCCGATCATGCCCGCGTGCACGTAGTGGCGGGCGAATCGTCGCTCGCCACTGACACATTCGGCGTGGGCCGCGGTGAACTCGTGATGCGGAAAGATCAGATCGCTGCCACCGCCCTGAATGTCCAGGCCGCTGCCGATCCGGCTGAGCGCGATCGCCGCGCACTCGACATGCCAACCTGGTCGGCCGGGACCGAACGGCGACGGCCAGCTCGGCTCCCCGGGCCGCGCCGCACGCCACATCAGCGCGTCGAGTTGGTCGGTCTTGCCCCGTCGGTCCGGGTCGCCGCCGCGCTCGGCGAACAGCTGCAGCATGGTGTCGCGGTCATAACCGGATTCATAGCCGAATTGCAGCGTGGCGTCGGCGCGGAAGTACACGTCGGGGTACTCGGGGTCGTCGACGACGTAGGCGGCACCGGAGGCCAGCATCTTTTCCACCAGTTCGACAACTTCGGCCACCGCCTCAGTGGCCGCGACGTATTCGCGTGGCGGCAGCACCCGCAGCGCGGCCATGTCAGCGCGGAACAACGAAACCTCACGAGCCGCCAAGGCGCGCCAGTCAAGACCGTCACGGTTGGCCCGCTCGAACAATGGATCGTCGACATCGGTGACGTTCTGCACGTAGTGCACATCGTGTCCCAGATCCAGCCACAGCCGCTGGATCAGGTCGAAGGCCAGATAGGTGGCGGCGTGGCCGAGGTGGGTGGCGTCATACGGCGTAATTCCGCAGACGTACATGGTGGCCGTCGACCCGGCGACCACCGGGCGTACCTGCCGGTCGGAGGTGTCGTATAGCCGCAACTCCGGGCCGCGTCCCGGCAGCGTCGGTGGCGGTGCCGAAGGCCAGGACTGCATACCGTCGACTGTAAAGCGTGCGCTGGCTCAGCTGGCCAGCCGGATGGCACCCAGCAGCAGGTCGGCGAGTTCCGGGCGACACATCAGGAAGTCGGGCAAATAGGGGTCCGGCCGGTTGTACACCAGCTCGGAGCCGTCCAGCCGTGACGCGTGCATCCCCGCGGCCAGGATCACCCCCGCCGGCGCCGCCGAATCCCACTCCCACTGACCGCCGGCGTGGATGTAGGCGTCGGCGTCGCCGCGCACTACCGACATCGCTTTGGCCCCGGCCGAACCAATCCGCACGAACTCCACGTCCAGCCGCCGGGCCAGGTGATACAACACCGCCGGCGGCCGGTTGGAGCTGGCGGTAATGCGAATAGGCCCGGAATGCACCGCTGTCGACGCGTCGACCGTGTCGCTGCGGTAGAGCTCCCCCATCGCAGGCAAGGCGACCGCGGCGTCGGTGATGGCTCCATTCGGTCCGCCGTGGCGCTGCCACAACGCCACATGCACGGCCCAGTCGTCGCATCCCGGTTGGGAGAATTCCCGCGTGCCGTCCAGTGGGTCGACGATCCATACCCGGTCCGCCTGCAATCGGACCAGGTCGTCGTACGCCTCCTCGGACAGCACCGCGTCATCCGGGCGCTCGGTGCGCAGCCGGCGCAGCAGTAGCGAATTGGCTTGGCTGTCGCCGGCATCGCCGAGCATCCATGGGTGGTCGAAGCCGACGTGGTCGCGCACCGCCAGCAGCAGCTCGCCCGCCTTCTCGGCCAGGTCGGCGGCGAGCGCCGCGTCTGTCACGTCTGGGCTCATCCAGTCCAGTATCAGGTGGTTTCGGCGACGAACACGCCCATTCGGTGCGCCGCGCGCCTCGCGAGCGCCGGAAGGGCCGGGTCATCCGTTCCCGCGGGGACGACCCGCAGATTCACGACGTGCACGTCGCGCCGGAAGAGATGCATGTCGGCCTCACCGGCGGCCAGCACGTTCTTGACCCAGTCCGCCTTGCCGTGACCCAAGATCACCGCAAGCGTGTTGCCCTTGCGGTGGGCGTTGACGACGGTCTCGTAGTGCTTGCCCGACTTGCGGCCGCGGTGTTCGATTACCGCGAACGACGGCAGAAACCGCGCGAGCTTTTTGACCACCGGGTTGACGTACTTGACTTCCAGGCGATGCACCGCTGGCGGAAACACCATCGGCACGCCTGGGGCGTTGTTCGGGTGGTCCTTAGCGGACACGGCGCCTCCCTACCGTAAGAGAGTGATTGGTACCACACAGTACCATCGGCGGAACGTTAAAAAGCGGGCCAGGGAATCGGGCGGTGGCGGTCCGGGCCGGGCATTACCGGGTTGTCCAGCAACGCGCGAGCACGCAGGCGCAGCGCCGCGATCTCGGCGCTGGTGATGTGTTCGGCTAAAGCCTCCCCGAGCGGACCGGCCAGCGCGTCGACCAGTTTGGTCACCGCGTCCAGGGTGTTGTCGTCGAGCGGCTTGCCGGCCCACCCCCACAGCACCGTGCGCAACTTGTCCTCGACGTGCAGGCACAGCCCGTGGTCGACACCGTAAATGCCGCCGTCGACACCGCGAAGCACGTGGCCGCCCTTGCGGTCAGCGTTGTTGATCAACACGTCGAACACCGCCATTCGCCAAAGTCGAATGTCGTCGGCGTGAACCAGCGAGACCGGCTCGCCGGCATAGTCATACGCCCGTAGAACCGGCAGATAGCCGGGCGGCAGCCGGTCAGCCTCAACCAGGTCGACCGGGTCTGGTCCGGGCCCAGGGTCCGAATCAGGTGCGTCACCGGGTTGGTCCACCCACAGCTGCAGCATGCCCGGACCGGCCGGCCCGTGGCGAATGATGGTGTACGGCACGATGTTCCAGCCCAGATGTGTCGACACCAGATACGCGCCGAGTTCTCGCCCGGCCAGGGTGCCGTCGGGAAAGTCCCACAGCGGCTGCTCACCGGCGACCGGCTTGTACACGCAGTGCACGATCGCGCCATCCAGCGTCGATTCACACAGGAAGGTGGCGTTGCTCGCCGAGCGAATGCGTCCCAGGACGGTCAGCTCGCCGCGCCGCAGGACCTCGCGATTGTCAGTCCTCGGCGTCATCGTCGGGCCCGAGCAACGCGCTGCGCCGGTAGCCGTTGGTCCGCGCACAGATGTGTCCTTCGGGATCCAGCGGTTCATCGCACAGCGGGCACGGCGGACGGCCCGCGGAAATGACGCGGTTGGAACGGGTCGCGAACTCCCGCGCCGACTCCGGCGTCAGGAACACCCGCACGGCGTCCGGCCCCTCTTCGGTGTCGTCGAGCACCACGGACGCGTCGAACTCGGTGTCGCTGACGGCCAGCAGTTCAACTACCACGGTTTGCGCCTCGGAGTCCCATCCCAGGCCCATGGTGCCGACCCGAAATTCCGCGTCGACCGGTGTGATCAACGGGCTGAGGTCTTCAACCTCGGTGGTCTCCGGGGGAACCGGTGTGCCGAATCTGCGGTTGACCTCTATCAGCAGCGCGCCGATGCGCTCTGCGAGCACCGCCACCTGCTGCTTCTCCAGCACCACCGAGACCACCCGGGCGTCGTGCACCGCCTGTAGGTAGAAGGTGCGGTTTCCGGGCTGGCCAACTGTCCCGGCGACGAATCGGTCGGGTGAGCGGAAGACGTGAATCGCGCGAGACATGGCAGTTCCAAAATACCGGCAGTTGCGGCTGAGTCGTAAATTCTGCACTCAGTCGGTCGACCCGCCAACCACCGCATCGCCGGGCGGCGCCTCACCGTCTGGCGACGGAGCCGCCGTCAGTGCGGACGTCAGCCGCGGCCCAGTGTGGTTGACGTGCAGCACGAATGGGCGTAGCCGGGTGTAGCGGATCACACTCATCGATGCCGGATCGGCGGAAACCCGCTGGAAACCATCTAGATGTATGCCAAGCGCGTCGGCGACAACCGCCTTGATGACGTCGCCGTGCGTGCAGGCCAGCCACAGCGCGTCGCCGCCGTGCTGCTCGGCCAGCCGTGCGTCGTGGTCACGGACGGCGGCCACGGCACGCGTCTGCACTTGCGCCAGCCCCTCACCGCCGGGAAACACCGCCGCGCTGGGATGCGCCTGAACGACGCCCCACAGCGGTTCCTTGACCAAATCGCCGATTTTGCGGCCGGTCCATTCGCCGTAGTCGACTTCCGACAACCGGTCGTCGAGGACCGGCTCGAGACCAAGCGCGTCGGCGAGGGGCTCGATCGTGCGCCGACATCGCAGCAGCGGTGAGCACACCAGCGCCCGGATCGGCAGCTCACCGATTCGATCGACCAATTCGGTGGCTTGCTGACGGCCCTTGTCGTCGAGATCGACGCCCTCGGAACGACCGGCCAATACATGCGCGGTATTCGACGTGGACCGGCCGTGCCGCAACAGGATGACGGTCATGTGGCGCTCACCACCCCGGCCGCCAGCAGGATCAGCACGCCCACACCGGCGGCCACCCGGTAGCCGACGAACCAGTACATGCTGTGACGCACCAGAAACCGCAATAACCACGCCACCGCGGCAAGACCGACCACGAACGCAATCACGGTAGCCACCAGCAGTTGCGGACCCGTCGCGCTCATCCCCTCAAGCACCGGGTGGAAGGCGTCCGGCAGCGAGAACAATCCGGAGGCGAACACCGCCGGAATGGCAAGCAGGAAACCGAATCGAGCAGCCAACTCACGGTCGAGGCCAAGAAACAACCCAGCGCTGATCGTGGCCCCCGACCGAGAGACTCCCGGAACCAACGCCAGCGTCTGAGCGACACCGACGACGACCGCGTCGCGCCAGGTCAGCCGGTCGACGTGCCTGACCTGCCGGCCGAGGCGCTCGGCCAGCGCGATCACCGCCGAAAACACTACCAGCGCAGTGGCTATCACCCACAGGTTGCGCACGCCCGAGCGGATCTCGTCTTTGAAGAACAGACCCAGGATGCAAATCGGGATCGTCCCAATGATGACGTACCAACCCATCCGGTAATCGGCATTGCGATGCGCGGTGGCATGACGCCCCCAAAAAAGACCTCTAAACCATGCTTTGACGATTCGCACGATGTCGCGGGCGAAATAGACCAACACGGCGATCTCGGTGCCCAACTGGGTTACCGCGGTGAACGACGCGCCGGCGTCGCCGGCAAAAAAGATCCGCGACACGATCGCCAGGTGGCCCGACGACGACACCGGCAAGAACTCGGTCAGACCCTGCACCACGGCCAATACGACAACCTGCCACCAAGACATTGCCGGCGCCGCAGTCACGACGACGACCGTACCGGGTGATCTAGTTGGAAACCTCGTCGAGGGCAACCGCGTCACGCACGGCGGCGGCCAGACTGCGCTCGTCGGCGATATCAACGTCGACGACGTTGCGCCGCACCGTGGCGACGACGTCTTCGGGTTGGGGAACCTGGCCGCTGAGCCTGGGCCGGAATATCTCGACGAGAAGCCACTGACCTTCGATACGGAATGCAAAGCTACGACCGTCACCGAGCTGCCCGAACCCGCTGGCGAACACCTTGTTCGAGAAAACCCCCAGCCACATGTCCTCGATAGCAAACTCTGGATCGGGACAGTGGCGGTCGGCGGCGACGCTCATGCCGGTGACCCTACCTGGCCGCCGATCCCCGTTTTGGGTAACGGGCCTGGGTCGTATCCGACGGTTTTCCCTAGGATCGGACTCCAATGCAACTACTCCTTCTACACTGGCTACCCCTGAATATCCGAGAGTTACCC
>NZ_JBAPPI010000039.1:0-6632 GCF_049280035.1 Mycobacterium sp.
CGCCCCTCCTCATCGCTGCGTCCCCCTCGCCGCTGCGCGGCTGGGGGTGCCCCCACTGCATCGTCGCCGGCGGTCACCTCGGCCATACCTCCGGATCAGGTAGAAAACGCACCGTCAACTCGCTACCTCGAAGATGCGCGTCCAGTACCGTGCATCGCCGCAGGACGGACGCCAACCGAACTCTGCGCCGCATCCCGCCGACGCTGACGATCAGATCGTCGCCGACCCGGCCAAGGGTAAGCGCGCCGGAATCGATCTGCGGCAACTCTAGCCGCAATCGGTAGATCGACTGCAGACCAGATCCGGACTCCAAGTCGACGACCGGACGCAACGGCCCCGGCGGTGCCGATCCGTCGCGACGGCGCGCACTGTCCAGCAGCTCCGCCAGCGCTTTGGCGCCGATCGGCTCACCGGCTAGATGCGGGGTAAGTACTAAGGCCACATCGCCGATAGCGGCGTCCAGCTCGTCCAGCACAGCGCGCTGCTCACTGATTCGCTCGGAATACCAGTCGAAGGCCGGATGAGCGGGCAGATTGCGGTATTCGTATGAATCGTCTTGCACCAGAATCTGGTTGACGATTAATTCGTCGACGCGCACACCCATCAACACCAACGAGCCCAGCGTCCGGACCGCTTCGGCCGCTACCACCCGTTCCGCGGTGAGGACCAGATGCGCACCGACTCGGGTGCCGTCGGTCAGCAGTGCGCTGAGCTTTTCGACGCTCCGGCTGATGCGTTCCAGCAGTTCCACCACCGCCGTCGACCGCGCATCGTCGGCGGCGGCGGAAAGCCTGCGATGCCGTGGCCATCCGCGCTCGACATACAGGGCAAAGGTGGCCGGCAGGGTCAGCATCCGCATTGCGTCGGCGGTGGAGGCACAGTCGACCACGAGGTGATCCCACTGCCCGGCGGTAGCCAACTCGCCGACCTCATGCAGGCCGAGAACTTCCTGCACTCCGGGCAGCGCCGAAAGTTCTTCGGGCGCAATATCGCCCAGCTCCGATTCTGCGAAGCGCCGGCCCAGTGTGTCGACCACGGTGCGCCAGCGTGCCTCGAGCAGCGCCAGGGTATCCATCGCCAGCGCGTCGAGGAAGCCGCCGCCCACGTCGGCGGCCCCGGTTTCGAGGTCGGCGAGCACCCGGACGGCGTCGCGCCGGCCGGTCGGCGGGACCGCGACACCGAGCACGTCACCCAATGAGTGCGCTTGGTCGGTGGATACCAGCAGCACTCGCTGACCGGCGCGCGCTTCACGCACGGCGGTCGCGGCCGCCAAAGTGGACTTCCCTACCCCACCCTTGCCGACGAAAAGACTGATCCGGGCAACAGTGGGCGCTGCTGATTCACCCAGCCTCACTCAGCCTCGACTCGTTTCTTCAGATCCTTCAACGCGGTGTCGATCAGCCTGCGCTCGGCCTTGCGCTTGAGCAAGCCGATCATCGGGATAGCAATGTCGACGGTGAGTTCGTAGGTGACGTCAGTACCAGATCCCTTGGACGCCAATCGATATACGCCGTCGAGGGACCGCAGCAGCGAGCTGGAAACCAGCGACCAGCGCACCGATTCGCGATCTTTCGGCCACACGTAGGACAGCACCAGCGTGTCTTTGAGGACGCTGGTGTCCAGCACCAGCCGCGCCACCTTCGGGTTCCCGTCGGGGTCGGCCTCGAGTACTTCGGCCTCCTTGTATTCCGACACCCAATCGGGGTACGAACCGATGTCAGCGATCACATCCATGACCGTGCCGGGGTCCGCGTCGATGTAGATCGTCTGCGCCGTCTTCTCCGCCACCTGGTCGCTTCCTTCTCCCCCATACGCGGTCTACACCCTGTGGTCTGTACCGCCAGTCCACGGCAGAAACGGTACTCCCCGGTTGAACTCAGACCTGGTCAAGCACCGGAGAAACCCCGACTGGCCGGGAGCGCTCCAGCGTCGCCTTCACCTCGAAGGCCATTCTCTTGCCGGCGACCCGACGGCGATGGGTCATTCTGCGCAGGTTCATCCTGGCCAATTGCCAGGCCGCCACCCCGGACGGCTCGGCATGCAGGAAGTAGTGCAACACGGCGCCGTCCAACGACGGCTCCAACCAGACTTCCATGGTCCCGGTCAGCGGTCCGGTGATCGCCCATCGGACTCCTAACGGGCCGCGGTCTTCGATGACCCGCAGCCGCAGATCAGGCCACCACCGCCGCCAGTTGGCCGGATCACCGACGGCAGCGCCGACGCGTGCGGGGTCGGCGGCGACAAACGTCTCGTCGGAGATTTGAACGCTGTGCACGGCCCCTAGCTTCACATACCGCACCGATGGCCGCATAGCACCACCCGGGATTGCCCGGACTAGGCTGATTGTCCGGCCCGGCCGTCCGAGGTAACAAGCGAGGTCACAAGAGTGCGTGAATTCAGTGTTCCCGCCCCGTTCACGGTGGGCGAGCACGACAACATCGTCGCCGCAGTGTTCGAGCACGAGCGCGATGACCCTGACACCGTAATTTTTCAGCGCCTGGTCGACGGGGCCTGGACCGACGTTACCTGTGCTGCCGCGGCGGCCCAAATCCGCTCGGCAGCACTGGGTTTGATCGCGCAGGGGGTGCAGGCCGGCGACCGGGTGGTTATCTTGTCAGCCACCCGCTACGAGTGGGCGATCCTCGATCTGGCGATCCTGGCGGTAGGCGCGGTCACCGTCCCGATCTACGAAACATCGTCGGCCGAGCAGGTGCGCTGGGTGCTGTCCGACTCGGGCGCAGTGGTGGCGTTCGCCGAAACCGACGCCCACGCGAAGATGGTCACCGAGCTCACCGGCGACTTGCCTGAGCTGCGGCGCGTGCTGCAAATCGACGGTTCGGGCGCCAACGCCCTCGAGCAACTCGAGCAGGATGGCGCGTCGATCGACCCGGCCGAGCTGACCGCCCGCATCGAGGCGTTGCGCAGCGAAGACCCGGCGACGCTGATCTACACCTCGGGTACCACCGGGCGCCCCAAAGGCTGCCAGCTGACCCATTCCAACCTGGTCTACGAAACCCGGGGCGCCAAGGAGGTTCTCCCCACGCTGCTGCGCGAGGGCGAGCGACTGCTCGTGTTCCTGCCGCTGGCGCACGTGTTGGCCCGCGCGCTTACCTTGTGCGCCTTCCACAACAAGGTCGTCGTCGGATTCACCAGTGACATCAAGAATCTGGTGCCGATGTTCGGGGTGTTCAAACCGACGGTCGTGGTGTCGGTGCCGCGGGTGTTCGAGAAGGTGTACAACACCGCTGCGCAGAATGCCGCCAACGACGGCAAGGGGCGCATCTTCGCGATCGCCGCGCAGACCGCAGTGGACTGGAGCGAGGCCGTCGATCGCGGCGGCCCGGGCTTACTGCTGCGGGCCAAACATACGCTGTTCGACCGGCTGGTGTATCACAAGCTGCGTACGGCGCTGGGCGGTGACTGCCGCGCGTCGGTCTCCGGCGGCGCACCGCTGGGCGCGCGGCTTGGCCACTTCTACCGCGGCGTCGGTCTGACCGTCTACGAGGGCTACGGGCTGACCGAGACCAGCGCGGCGATCACCGTCAACCAGATCGGCGGCCTGAAGGTCGGCACCGTTGGAAAGTTGTTGCCGGGCAACAGCTTGCGCATCGCTGACGATGGCGAGCTGTTGGTGCGAGGCGGCGTGGTGTTCCACGGCTACTGGCACAACGAGCAGGCCACCACCGAAGCGATGGAAGACGGCTGGTTCAAGACCGGTGACCTGGGCGCGGTTGACGACGACGGGTTCCTGACGATCACCGGCCGCAAGAAGGAAATCATCGTCACCGCTGGAGGCAAAAACGTCGCCCCCACCGTATTGGAGGACCAGCTACGGGCGCACCCACTGATCAGCCAGGCGATGGTGGTCGGAGACGCGCGACCATTCGTGGGCGCGCTGATCACCATCGACCCCGAGGCGTTCGAGGGCTGGAAGCAGCGCAACAGCAAGCCTGCCGCAGCGTCGGTGAGCGATCTGGCCACCGACCCCGACCTGATCGCCGAGGTGGACGCGGCCGTCAAACAGGCCAATTTGGCGGTGTCGCATGCGGAGTCGATCCGCAAATTCCGCATCCTGCCCGTCGACTTCACCGAGGACACCGGCGAACTCACCCCGACGCTGAAGGTCAAGCGCAAGGTGGTGGCCGAGAAGTTCGCCCACGACATCGACGCGATCTACGCGAAGGATTAGCTGCGCACCAACTCAGACAGCCGGCCGGCCAATGCATCCCATCGCCACTGCGCGGTGACCCAATCCCGGCCGGCGGCGCCCATCGCAGCGGCTCGATCTGGGTCAGCGAGCAGCTCGGTAACGGCGTCAGCGATCTGATTCACCGAGCGACCGTCGACCAATAACCCAGTCTTGTTGTGCTGCACGGTTTCCGGCGCGCCACCCGAGCATCCGGCGATTACCGGCACACCGGTCGCGGAAGCTTCCAGAAACACAATGCCCAACCCCTCCACATCCAGCCCAGCCCCGCGGGTCCGGCATGGCATCGCGAACACGTCGGCCATCGTATGGTAGGCGGGAAGGTCCGCAGCCGGGACCCCGCCGGTGAACGTCACGTCTTCGCTCACGCCAAAGCGCTCGGCCAGCCGGCGCAGCGTCTGCAGATATGGACCACCACCCACGATCACCAGCGCCGCCCCATCCACTCGCTGCCGGACTGCCGGCAGCGCGCGAATCAGCATGTCTTGCCCCTTGCGCGGCACCAGCCGCGACAGGCACACCACCGTCGGCCGCTCGCCCAAGCGAAAGCGGGCGCGTAACTCGGCGCGGCTTGCCGGGTCCGGACGGAATCGATCGGTGTCCACCCCGGGCGGCAGGTGCTCCAGCGCGGCCTGCGGCCCGAACGCTGAGGCGAACCGCCCTCGGGTATAGCGGCTGACGAAGGTGACGACGTCGCTGTCGTCGCCTATGCGACGCAGCACTGACCGTGCCACCGGAAACATCGACCAGCCCACCTCGTGGCCGTGAGTGCTGGCCAGCACCCGGCTTGCACCGGCTTGACGGGCACGATGCGCCAGCAGCCCCAGTGGCGCGGCCGCGCCGAACCAGACGGTGTCGACGTCGTGGTCGGCGATCAGCCGGCGCATCCGGCCGTCGACCGCGGGCACGGGCAGCATCAACGTCCCGGGATGGCGCACCACCTGATAGCCCAGGGTTTCAGCATCAAAGGCGTCGGCGCCTTTCCACTGCGGCGCGTACACCGTCACGGTGTGCTCCCCGGTGGCGGCCAGTCGAGACACCAGCTCGACCAGATAGGACTGGATGCCGCCGCGTCGAGGCGGAAAGTCGTTGGTTACCAGCAGGACCCGGGACACCTGGGTAGGTTAACGGGTGAGCCACTGCTGCCAGTCGGCGAGCACACCCGTCGTGTCGGCGCCCAGGACGTCATGCAGGGCGGTGGGTAGGTCGGCGTGCCTGACACCACACGCAGCCCGGTAGAGCGCGCTCAGCGTCGTCGTCCCGCGGGTATCGGCGACAAAACGCGCGAACCACCATGCCCGGTCGTAGGCATCAGAACGCTGCAGCCCGGGCGCGTCAAGGTCGGCGTCCGACGGCAACGCGGTCGGTAGCTGCGTCAACTTGGGCAGCGGCGCGTGCGGCCTGGCAACGTAGTCAGCCACGCCTTCAGTCAGCCACCGGGGCGCATCGACTGCCGTGTCGGCGCGTGTTGCGTAGTGGAAAAGCTCGTGGCCCAACACGATTCGCAACGCCGGGTCACTCATGCTGACGGCACCGGGCGCGAACACGATCCGCTGGCCGATCGCAATCCGCCGGACCGGGTCTACCCGGTCGGCAACGGCCACCGCCGCGATATCGGCCCACTGGGCCGCAGGCCCTCCGTCGGCCTCGGTCTCGAACTGCGGCTGCGAGCCGGTGGCCACGACGGTGATATCGCGTGGCCAGTCGGCCCCCCAGAACGCCTCCACTGCGTCGACGGCCTGACCGATGTTCGCAGCGACACGGCCCAACAGGACCTCCGATCGCGGACCGCCGAGATTAGTCATCCGCACGGTGCGGTCGCCGGCAACGACGAGCCGCGGCGCTGCGGCGCTGACCGGTTGTGCCGGTGCTGTCCGCCCCGGGCCGAGGACTGAGACGGCGCCGAAGACCAGTTCGGCGATCAGTGCGCCGGCCAGCAGCCAGCGGCGACGGTGTGTATACCGTCGGCGATCAGTAACGGCGGGCGTCGTAGATCGGGCCGGACGATGTCATCGGCACCACCCGCACCGGCACGCCGTAGGTGGACGAGTGGACCATCAGGCCGTCACCGATGTAGATGCCGGCATGGGAGGCGTCGGAATAGAAGGTCAGCACGTCACCGGGCTGCAGGTCGGACAGCGAGACCGGCTGGCCGCCGTGGGCCAGCGCCTGGCTGGAATGCGGCAGTGCGATGCCGGCCTGCTGGAACGCCCACATCACCAAGCCGGAGCAGTCGAACCCGCCTGGCGCGGCGCCACCCCAAGAGTAGGGCGCGCCGACCTGGGTCAACGCAGCCTGGACCGCGATAGCGCCCTGACCGCTAACGGGTGCGGCGCCGAATCCAGGCCCTGGCCCGCCCGGCTGCCCACCGCCCGGTGGTAATGCCTCTGGACCGGGAGCGGCGGCCATGGCCGCGGCTCCCGGG
>NZ_JBAPPI010000040.1:0-4018 GCF_049280035.1 Mycobacterium sp.
CCCCGACGTCGTCACCCGGTTCATGGACGAGTTCGGCGACGTCATCTACAACAACTACAACGCCACCGAAGCCGGCATGATCGCCACCGCGACGCCCACGGACCTGCGGGCCGCCCCGGACACCGCAGGAAAACCCGCTAGCGGCACCGAGATTCGCATCCTCGACAGCGAGCTCCGCGCGCTGCCCACCGGCGAGGTCGGTCAGATCTTCGTGCGCAACTCCAACCGCTTCGACGGTTACACCTCCGGTGCGGGCAAGAATTTCCATGAGGGCTTCATGGCATCCGGAGACGTGGGCCGCCTTGATGAGGCCGGGCGACTATACGTGGTCGGGCGCGACGACGAGATGATCGTCTCCGGCGGCGAGAACGTCTACCCGATCGAGGTGGAAAAGACGTTGGCGGCTCACCCCGATGTCGCCGAGGCCACGGTGCTCGGCGTCGACGACGAACAGTACGGACAACGGCTGGCGGCGTTCGTCGTACTGACGCAGGGCACTGAATCTTCAACCAACACCGCGGACAACCTCAAGCAGCATGTCCGGGACAACCTGGCCAATTACAAGGTGCCTCGCGAAATCGTCGTGCTCGACGAGCTGCCCCGCAGCAGCACCGGCAAGATCGTCCGCCGCGATCTGCTCGCGCAGTTGTCTGAGTGATCGCCGAATGTGGGCTTGATGCACGCAAAAACCGCGTGTTGCGTGTCTTAAGCCCACATTCGACGCGGCGATCCGCATCAAGCCTGTGCCATCGCGCTTTCGATGACCGTAAGCTTCTCGGAAAGCCCTGCGGCGCGGCGGATTTCGATCAACTCATCGATAATGGCGTCGCTCAACTCGTGTGGGTCGTCGACAGTGGCGCCGTCGGAAAGCACCGAGACGTTGAGCTGGTCGACATAACTCCACACGGTGATGTTCAGGCCGCTGCCGGTGGTCAACGGCCCCACCGAGTAGATCTCGGTGACCAGTGCGCCGCAGACCCGTCCGTGTTCCCGCGGGCCCGGGACGTTGGAGATCGGCAGGTTGAGCACTTTGTTCTGGCCGTCGCGGTTGGCCAGCCAGCGGAACAGCGACTCAGACGGTGCCGGCGGAAAGTAGGCCGCCCAGCGGCTAACCAGCTCGGGGCCGAGCAGGTGGTGACTCTCCTTGGCGTCGACAGCGTTGTCATGAGAGCGCCGTACCCGTTCCAACGGGTCGTCGAGGTCGGACGGCAACGCCACCAGCATTCCGGTGAAGAAATTTCCCGAGATCCGGTCGGGGGAAAAGTCGAAGCTCACCGGAACCGAGGCCAGCAGGGGGTGATCGGCTTGACCGTCATAGCGCAGCAGCAGTTTGCGTAACGCGCCCGCGGACAGGGCCAGCACCATGTCGTTGATCGTGACGCCGAGCGCCTTGCCGGTCTCCTTGACATCGGCCAGCGCCAACGTCGCGGTGGCAAATCTGCGTTCGGGAGTGAGCATGTGGTTCATGAACGTCGGCGGCGGGGTGAACGGCCGCGTCAGTTCCGGTGACAGCTTGCGCGGGCTTTGGCGCACCCGGTTAATACCCTGGGCGGTGTAGCCGATGGTCCGCGGAATCCGCCCGAGATGGCGCAGATGATCAGCGAACGCGGACCGCACCAGCTCGCCAGTGGACGGAGCCGGGTCGGGCGCATAACGGGTCTGGCCGGATGGCGGGCCGGGCACCAGATCCATGCCGCGGGCAAGCAGATTCGCCGCGGCCACCCCGTCGGCGAGCGCGTGGTGGATTTTGCCGACTACCGCAATCCGGTTATTGGCCAGACCCTCGACGAAGTACATCTCCCACAGGGGGTAATCACGGTCCAGCGGGATGCTCGCGATCTCCCCGAGGGCCTCATCGAGCTCGCGACGACCGCCCGGGGCGCGCACTCGCCAGGGGCGCACATGGTAGGTCAGGTCGACATCACAGTTTTCTCGCCACATCGGGTGGTGCATCTTGAGCGGGATGTCAACGAGCTGAAAACAGAACGGTTCCAGCTTGTACAACCGGCTGTGAATGACCCGGCGGAACGCGTCGATACCGAAGTCGCGATTGTCGGCATCCAGCTCGATCACGGCGACTTTGAGGGTGTGCATATGCACATTCGGCGTCTCGCTGTAGAGCAGCACCGCATCCCAGCCGCTGAGTCTTTTCACCTGCGCGCCTCCCTCATGCAGGGACGATACAGTCGGCCGGCGGCTAAATAACCTCTTTGGACGCGATCATCCGGTTGCGGTGGACCTGGTTGAGGAACAGCCCGACTGCAGTCGCCATCGGACCGGTGCGCGCCCCATCGGTCAGGTCAAAACCGTGTCCGGCGCCGGGCAGCTCCACGTAGCTAACCACCGAACGCGAAATCGACCTCAGTCGCTCGACGAAGCTGCGCGCCTGCACTACCGGTATCACCGTGTCGTTACTGCCGTGAATCACCAAGAATGGCGGGGCTTCCGGATGTACCCGGGCGATCGGCGAAGCATCGCGGAACACCTCGGGGTGACGGTCGATCCTGCGCTTGACGACTACCCGTTCCAGGAAATCGAGGAAGCGGGCCCGCTCGACGGTCGAGCGGTCCTCCCAGTCGTAGCGGCCGTAGATTCCCACCACAGCATCCACCGAGGTGTCCGAGCCGGCCGGCAGCTCGGTCTGCATGTCGGCGTCGTTGCCGGTGAGTCCGGCCAGCGCGGACAAGTGTCCGCCGGCCGAACAACCCGCTACTGCAATGAAATCGCGGTCGCCGCCGAATTTGTCGACGTTGGCGCGCGCCCACGCGATCGCGGTTTTGACGTCGGTGATGTGAGCGGGCCAGCGGTGGTGCGGCGCGACCCGGTACTGCACCGACAAGCACACCCAACCCAGTTCGGCCAGATGCGACATCAGCGCATAGCCCTGCAGGGTGCGCCCGCCGTGCACCCAGGCGCCGCCGGGCACAAAGATCAGCACCGGCGCCGGCCGGACCGGCAGATCCTTGCGACGCCAGACGTCCAGTAGTTGCACCGGATGTTTGCCGTACCGCACCGATGCGCGGTGCAGGTAGCGACGATGTTGCAATGCCCGCCAAAGCGGTGGAGTCCGCTCCGGCGCTGGCCACTCGATCTCCAGGTCTTTGCCCGACACGATGCCGCGCAGCGCGGCCTCGGAGACGGCCGTTGTCATGTCCCGCTCGGACTTACGGATCTCGCCGATGCCCGGCGTCAGCCAGGACTTCGCCGACGCTGACAAGAAATCCGGCAGGTGCCGGTAGCCCCAGACACCCATCGCGGTGGCGCCGCCCAGCGGTTCCAGATGCCTGCCCACCACGGGCAGCGAAGCCGTCGCAACGCTTAGCGCCAGCATGTAGTCACCGGGGCGGGCTCTTAGCAACCACCGTGCCCGGGAGGCCATGGTCGGTCCGGGAACGGAGATCGCCGGTCGTCGCGTCATTCCGGGAGCGTACCTCGCGGGTTCACCCGTCAACCTGCAAACGCGCGGGTGCACAGCAGCTAGCCGCCCAGAAACGGCGTTCACGACGCCGGAAACTCGCGATAACCCCGTTCTCCGATCAGATGCAGCCATACGGAGACCCACTCGGCGGGCGGGCATCCCGGCGCTGTCCAAGCCGATTGAGGCCCAGCGAAACCACGGACCGCCCTCCCGAGCGGACTCCACCCGTATGCAGTTGGCGCGGACACCGATGAGTGGCTGGTATAGGTCACGGCGCCCCGGCGCAGGAGCACCAAGCTGAATCAAACGAGCGACCAAACATCCAGGACCACAACCCAATTCGATCGTTGGACTCGACTGATCGAGCTGAAACTACGACTCTGCGGAAATTGACGTTCGGCCACTCGTCGTGGTTTAGATGCCGTCTAGGGCGTGCGACGAAAGTCGTTGTGCTTCAGCGCTTCTTGTCGTGAAATAACGCATCGGTAGACGCGGTACGGCGGGCAACCTTGGCTTGCTTGTCGGCGCGTTTCTCCTTCAATGACTTTCCAGACTTCTTGGTCATGGTTTGCCGAGGAGACTTATCGGACATCACTGGGC
>NZ_JBAPPI010000041.1:0-2908 GCF_049280035.1 Mycobacterium sp.
ACCTTCGAACTTGACGTCCCCGACAGCGCGGCCAAGCAACGGGCTTTCGAGGTGCTGGACAAGCTGCAGCTGATTAGCATTTCCAACAATCTGGGCGACGCGAAATCCCTTGTCACCCATCCCGCGACGACCACGCACCGGGCGATGGGACCCGAAGGGCGCGCCGCTATCGGCCTGGGCGACGGGGTAGTTCGAATATCGGTCGGCCTGGAAGGCACTGACGATTTAATCGCCGATATCGATCAGGCATTGCGCTGAAAGCTGCCAGCATTCTCACAGCATTTCGATCTGTCGGTTACGACCGTCGAGTGTTATGTCGTTATGGCGTTATTCACCTTGCCTTTTCCGGCTTTTTCCAATGAGTTTGGCCGTTTAGAACCTTTTGACCGATGGCTAAAGTGTTTTGGTACCGGTATTAAGGCGTGTATGGCAACATGAGTCGCCGGCACCGCCGCCGGATAAACGGTCACGCCTTGCGCTGGGCCAGATATGGAGAGACGAGAGTGTTTTCGTGCAATCGCCGCCCACGGACGTCGCCTCATCCGCTGACCGGCGAACTCCACGATTGGACCGTTGCAGTCGACGGACGCGAAGTTGCCTGGCAGAGCTATGCCGGTCCGTTGCGACTTGATGAAACGGACATCGCCATCGCAAGCCGCAAGTTGCTATCGATCGAACCTTGCGACTTGCTCGACATGGTTCTTGAGCATGTCGAGTTCTCGTCTCCGACCGATGGGCAATCGCGTCTGATCGTGCATTCGACCACACCGTTCGCGCGCGGATTCGAGACAGACCTCGCGGCGATGGTTGAGGGTCGGCCGGTCTCAGACCTCACGACATATGTGGAGACTCGCGGTTTGTATCTCGCGCGCAGCGGTGATCTGGCCGTCGGTCGAACTCGGCCATGGCGTCGCGCGATTGCGAAGGAAGGCGTCCGGCGCTTGGCGCTTCCGGATACCGACCACTACTACATGTCTCACGCGCTGCTGCGGCGGGCCGTCGATGCTGGCGACCGCGATCCCGTGTTGGCTCGGATCATCGAGTTCCTACGCGAACGTCCTTCGGCTGTGGTGTCTCCGTATGACTTTGAGCCCGAATTTCAAATACTGGTGACCTGGTTGGCGCAGGCTGCGGGCCTTGAGCGAATTCGCGTTGACGCCAACAACTCTCGCCTCGTTGCTTGGAACGGTAAGCGCATGCTGCATCCGACTGTCGAAGCCGCGCTGCGGCTGAACGGTCAGCTGTCCGACCAACCGGCCCAGCTCATATTGGACCAGGAGCATCGGGCGAGCGAGGCGTTTCAGACGCTGCGGGCGCCACTTCCAGTGATCCCGGGCTATGCGGTCCCGTGGCAAGAGAACCGCTGCGACTTCAGCCACGATCTTGTCCGGGCGAGCACGCTTTTGAAGGAACGCTACGGGCTATCGCGTGGCTGCCTGAAGCCGTCCGACGGTGGAAATGGCGGCCGCATCGAAGCCGGGATCGAACTCGATGACACCTCGCGTCTGGAAGAGCTCGCAGCGAAGGCATGGAATTTGGGCGGCGACCAGGTTCTCGAGGCTCACGTTAACTACTTCGCGAAACACATCGGCGGCGAGCAGGTGTTGACCACGCCGTCAGCCCATGTGCGGTCGGGCAAGTTGCTGGACGGACTCACCCTTCAGTTCATGCGTGGCACGTCTTGGAAGGGCAACATCTTTGTCGGCGCCTCAGATTGGGCGGCCATGGGACTGGATAAGGCCGCGTACTCCAAGCTCCGGAAAGCGATGGCCGATCTGAATCGGCGGCTGCGCTTTCTGCACTGTGGCGTTGACTTTGCCATCGGCACTCTGGGCGGCAGGTTCGGCGATTCCGTCGTGGCCGCTGTGCAAGACATCAATCCAAAAGTAACGGGTGCCTTGTTCTTACGCGAATTCATGGCGCGCTATCCCGCGATCGGTGTCGGCGGTGCGACACGCGTTCTCGTTCCAGACGCGACGGCAAGTGCCGAGAAGATCCGTTCGCTTTTGTCAGAATTCTCAACGCCAGAACAGCCTTGCGAGGAAATCGCAGTCGTACCGGGACGTTGGGCGATGATCGCTACGTCCGGACAGACTTCGGTATTGGCGGGTGCTCAGGCCCTAACCCTGGAGCGGATGCTTGCCGTTGGCGCCGGAATGTAACACCCGCGCGTGGCACTCGACGGCAACACGCTAAGTGCTCAATATCTCGACGAGATAACAATTCCCGCAACAAGATCGCCGCGTGAATAATTCGGCGCGACGCGCTGGACGAATACCGGGAACAGTGCCTTAGGCAACTTATCGTCATTTCGTGTACCGCCGTACGGTTCTAAAGCTACCGCTGGTGTTGGCAGCCGGCGCAGCGCTGGCTCAGTCGCCTCGCGCCTCCGCGGATCCGCCCCGCGCGTCTGCCGAACCCAGTCGGTGGTCACCTGACCGTGCCAACAGTTGGTATCAAGCGCAGGGTTGGCCCGTCGGCGCCAACTTCATCGCTTCCAATGCCATCAATCAGCTCGAGATGTTTCAGCCCGGCACCTACGACCCGCGGCGCATCGATACCGAACTGGGCTGGGCCCGGTTCCACGGGCTCAACACAGTGCGGGTCTTCCTTCACGATCAGCTGTGGGCGCAAGATTCCCGGGGCTTTCAAATACGTCTCGCGCAGTTTGTCGGCATCGCGGCGCGGCATCGCATCAAACCGCTGTTTGTAATGTTCGACTCCTGTTGGGATCCGATGCCCAGACTCGGTCGCCAGCACGCGCCCACTCCTGGGGTGCACAACTCCGGCTGGGTGCAGAGCCCCGGCGCTGAACGCATCGATGACCGTCGCTACGTCCGCACTCTGCAGGACTATGTGACGGGCGTTCTGACCCAATTCCGCAACGACGACCGCGTTTTGGGTTGGG
>NZ_JBAPPI010000042.1:0-2805 GCF_049280035.1 Mycobacterium sp.
GTGAACAAGAGCTTCGCCTGGCTCTTTTGCAGGATGAACGCCGCCTCCTCGCCCAGGAATCGGGTATTGATCGGTATGAGGACCGCGCCTGCACGTTGCAGGCCCAGCGCCGCCACCACCCACAGCGGTGAGTTGGGCGCCCAGATGGCGACACGGTCACCCTTGAGAATGCCTGCACCGATGATGGCGGCGGCCGCAATGCTGACGGCCTCATCGAGCTGCGCGTACGTAAGGCGCAAGTCGGCGCCGACGATCGCCTCCGCGCTGCCCAGGCGCCGGGCTGCGTCGGCCAACAGTCGTGACGTCGTTCCGTAGCGCAAGTCCGCCCGCGGGTCATCCTCAGTTTGCATATTCTATACTCTATTCATCATATTTCTTGCTGGTTTACTCCGGGGCGCAAAACCGTTGGTGCCCACTTACGGCAGTGCGCTGTCCTCGACTTGTCGTATAGCGACGGCGGACTGGCCCCTGGTGCACGCCTCCGCACTTCAACCCTGAGTGCTCGACTCGGTCCTCGACGACCATCTCCCGGGAAGGAAGGAAACGCCTTGAACAACGACGACATGATTCTGATCAGCGTGGATGACCACATCATCGAGCCGCCGGACATGTTCGCGAATCACCTGCCTGACAAGTACAAGCTCGACGCCCCACGGCTGGTGCACAACCCCGACGGCTCAGACGTCTGGTCATTTCGCGACGTCGTTATCCCCAACGTGGCACTGAACGCTGTCGCCGGCCGGCCCAAGGAGGAGTATGGCCTGGAGCCGCAGGGCCTCGATGAGATCCGGCCCGGTTGCTACAACGTCGACGAGCGGATCAAGGACATGAACGCCGGTGGCGTGCTGGCGTCGATGAACTTCCCCTCGTTCCCGGGCTTCGCCGCCCGGCTGTTTGCCACTGAGGATTCGGACTTTTCGCTGGCATTGGTGCAGGCGTACAACGACTGGCACATCGACGAGTGGTGCGGCGCTTATCCCGGACGCTTCATCCCGATGGCGCTCCCGGTCATCTGGGATGCCGAACTGTGCGCGGCCGAGGTGCGACGCTGCTCGAAGAAGGGCGTGCACTCGTTGACCTTCTCGGAAAACCCCGCGGCCCTGGGATATCCGAGTTTCCATGATCCGTACTGGAATCCCGTCTGGGAGGCTCTCGTCGACACGAACTCAGTGCTCAGCGTGCACATCGGGTCCTCGGGCAAACTGTCGATCCCGGCAGTCGACTCACCGCCGGATGTGATGATCACCTTGCAGCCGATGAACATCGTGCAAGCGGCCGCCGATCTGCTGTGGTCACGGCCGGTGAAGGACTACCCCGACCTGAAGATCGCGCTCTCCGAGGGCGGCACGGGATGGATCCCCTACTTCCTCGACCGGGTGGACCGAACGTTTGAAATGCACTCGACCTGGACGATGCAGGACTTCGGCGGCAAGCTGCCCTCGGAGGTGTTCCGCGAACACTTCCTGACCTGTTTCATCAGCGACCCGGTCGGCGTCCGGCTGCGCCATGACATCGGCATCGACAACATCGCCTGGGAGATGGACTACCCGCACAGCGACTCGATGTGGCCGGGTGCGCCCGAAGAGCTCGGCGCCGTGCTGGCTGATGACCATGTGCCCGATGCCGAGATCAATAAGATGACCTACGAAAACGCTTGCCGCTGGTACTCGTTCAACCCGTTCAAACACATCCCGCGGGAGAACGCCACGGTGGGTGCGCTGCGCCGAGCGGCCGAAGGCCACGACGTCAGCATCCAGGCCCGCAGTCATCACGCCCGTGACGCGGCCGACAAACTCAGCAGCTTCCAGGACCAGATCGCCGCTGCGAGCGCCCAGCTCACCTGATCACGGTCCGCGGCCGGAGCCCAGTCACGACACGTCCAGGAGCACCGATGCAACTTGGGGAAATACGAATCGAGGGCGTCCGCGACGGCACCAGCTACCTGCCGGCGGACTTCTTCGGCAAGACCGAGGGCGAAGCGCACGCGTCCATGCTTGGTGATGACGGGCGACTGCAACTGCCCATAGCGGGGTTCGTCATTCATACCGGCGGCAAACGGGTACTCATGGACGCGGGGATGGGGCCCGTGACCTATGAGTGGCAACCCGACGAAGGTGCCCCGCTGAGGTTGGAAGGCGGCGGTCTTCCCGCGGCGCTGTCCGCCCTTGGATTAGCCCCCACAGATATCGATGTCGTTCTTCTCAGCCACCTGCACGCTGATCACAGCGGATGGGTCTGGCATGAGGACGCACCGTACTTTCCCAACGCGACCATCCGTTTCGGACGGGGGACTGGCAACCTTCGTCGAAGACGAGGTTCCCGGATCCAACCCGGTCGCCTTCCGCGCCCTCGCCGATCTAGGCAAAATCGATCTGATCGAGCACGACGGTGCAGTGGCGCCACATATCACGTCGCTGCACACCCCCGGGCACACGCCAGGCCATCAGACATACGTTATTTCAAGCGGGCACGAGCGGGCCCTCTTCCTTGGCGACGCCATGTCCTGTCCGCTCCAGATGGAGGTCCACGAGTTCGAAGCTCTGGCCGACTTCGACCGTGAGTTGGGCATAAGGACGCGGGATCGCATCATGGCCGAACTCGATGACGGTGATCTCGTCAGTGGCCCACACTTTCCCGGCGTCCGATTCGGGCGAATAGTCATTGGCGAAGCAGGCAGTAGGTACTGGGTCTAGGTGGTGACGAGGACCGTACCGCTCGCTGCTACGTTCGCGCCGCTGAACTCCGGTCGGCTCGCGGCCGTGCCGATCCCACCGCGACCCCTTGCAACGCCGGACCGGGCGCGAG
>NZ_JBAPPI010000043.1:0-4243 GCF_049280035.1 Mycobacterium sp.
TGGAAAACGCTTGCGCGGCATCGGTAATGCTGCGCTCGGCCTGCTCCGAGGTGGTCTGCTCGACGGTAAACAAGACGTCGCCGGTGATCGGCGTGCTTGCCGGCAGTCCGTGCCCGCCCGGCTCACCGAGGGCGGTGTCGGTTAGGTCGCAGCCGACTGCGTCCAGCACCCGGCGCGCGCGGGTGCGCAACTCGTCAACGGTGGCGGTGGTGGTCACGCAAGTGCCTCCTTGCAGAGCGATTCGTAGAGCAGGTAAGGGTCGTGGATGCGGCGGTCGATCGCTCCCGCCATCCAGTCCATGCTGTAGCCGGAATCGTCGGCGGCCTCGTTGGCCTGGGTGTCGCGGTCCAGATTGGACCGGAAGATTCCGGCCGCTGAGGCTGGCAGGAAGTCCTCGTAGACAACGGGTTTGGATGGGTTGTCGCCGCGGTAGTAGGCCAGCCCCTGGGCGGCCATCTCATCGTCGGTCGCTGGAAAGTACTGGTCCCACACTGCGGCGGGGTCGGTCGCGCCCATCGCCGCGTCGTAACGCTCCCGGCCCTTGGGCGTCAGCGCCACGCCACGTGCCTCGACCTCGCCGAAGCGGACCCGCAGCGAACCCTCGATAACTGTCCCGTCGTCGGTGCGAAACCGGCGTGGCTCAGCGAGTGCACGAAACGACGTCTGGCGCAACAGCACCGCGGGTCCGTCCCAACGGGGCGGTCCCTGGATGGCCTCGATCATCGTGACGCCGCGCGCGGTCATCCGCCGGTACAGCTCGTCGATGTCGAGCACCCGCGGCGTGAGGTGATTGATGTGAGTGGACGTGACACCGGCGATATCGGCGGCTACCGCCGATACCCGCGATAGCTCGTCATACCAAGACTTTTCGATCGGTTGGTGTGACAGCGCGAATGCTGCCACGGCCCGGGCGACAAAGTCGTCGGCCTCGTCGGCAGCGCAGCCGCCGTCGGCCGCGATAATTCGGGCCCGCGCGATCAACGCCGGGTCGAACAGTTGGCGGCGTCCCAAAAACGTCTGCACCCGGGCCCGCAAGCCGGCGTCGAAGAAACGCGAATCGCGAAGCGCCAGCATCGAGGTAAACACCCGAAATGGGTTGCGCGCCAACTCTTGCGCGTCGATGGGTCGAAACGCCGTGGACACCACCGGAACCGGTGAGACGGCGTCGCGCAGATCGTAGTAGCCCACCGGGACCATGCCGAAGGCGCAGAAAAGGTCGGCGACAGTAGCCAACTCATCCGGCGTGCCGACCCGGATCGCGCCGTGCCGCTCGGCGGACACCCTGGACAACGAGCCCAGCAGCTGCGCGCCCGCATTGTGGGCGGCGCAATCACGGTTGACCTGGGTGCTCACCTCGACCAGCGTGGCGTACGCGGGCACCTCGCTGCCGTACATGGCTGACAACCCGGCAGCCAATCGCGCCCGTAGCTGCCAGGTCGCCAACTTCTTCACGCAGCTCACCATGCCCGATCGCTGCGATACTCTCCGGCCGTGACATCTCTGATGGCTGAAACCAGCACCTTCATGGTTCCTACTCAGCCCCAGATTCTTCTCTGCGGTGCGCCTCCCGACGCCGCACGAAGGACCAGTCCGATCCCGAAAGGAACAGTACCTTTGAGCCACGACAAATTCCGCCCCCACATGACGGAAGTCCCCACTTCGCGGATCGCTGAAGCCGCCGGTTTCCTAAGGATGGACTGATGGCTGACACGCTCGACGACATCGACCGGATCCTGGTGCGCGCGCTGGTCGCCGACGGCCGCGCGACATTGTCGGAGTTGGCCGCGAGCGCTGGACTGTCGGTCTCGGCGGTCCAGTCGCGGGTGCGCAGGCTGGAGTCTCGCGGCGTCGTCACCAGATACTCGGCGCGGATCGATCCCGAAGCGGTGGGACATTTGTTGTCGGCGTTCGTGGCCATCACTCCTCTCGATCCCTCTCAACCCGATGATGCGCCGGCTCGCCTGCAACACATCGAGGCGATCGAGTCGTGTCATTCGGTGGCCGGTGAGGAAAGTTACATCTTGCTGGTGCGCGTTGAGTCCCCGCGGGCGCTTGAAGAGCTGTTGCAGCAGATCCGGACAGCCGCCGACGTGCGAACGCGCAGCACGATCATTTTACAGACTTTTTACGATGATCGACAATTTGTACCGTAATAGTTACTGTGTGGCGTCAAAATACCGTAAAAATTACTGATACGGTGGGTGTCATGACTGGCGTACTGACACCCAACCTTGTGGCCGGTCGGCAACTCGAAGCTGACCGGGTCCACCAGGTACTGGCGCGCAGCATCCTGGTCGACGGCCTGGATTTCGTGCTGGACCTGGATCGCTCGGCCGGCTCGTATCTGGTCGATGCCCGCGATGGCCGGCGCTACCTGGACATGTTCACGTTCTTCGCCTCGTCGGCGCTGGGCATGAACCACCCGGCGCTGGCCTACGACGACGAGTTCCGTGCCGAGCTCACCGACGCCGCGGTCAACAAACCGAGTAACTCCGACGTGTACTCGGTGCCGATGGCCCGCTTCGTCGAAACCTTCGTCCGGGTGCTGGGCGATCCGGCCCTGCCGCATCTGTTTTTCGTCGACGGCGGTGCACTGGCGGTGGAGAACGCGCTGAAGGTCGCGTTCGACTGGAAGAGCCGGCACAACGAAGCACGTGGCATTGACCCGGAGCTGGGCACTCGGGTGTTGCATTTGCGTGGAGCGTTTCACGGCCGCGGCGGCTATACGCTGTCGCTGACCAACAGCAACCCGGTCGCGGTTGCTCGCTTCCCCAAGTTCGACTGGCCGCGCATCGACGCGCCGTATCTAGGTCCCGACGTCGACATCGACGCGTTGGAAGCCGAATCGCTGCGACAGGCTCGGGCCGCATTCGAGGCTTACCCACACGACATCGCCTGCTTTGTCGCCGAACCCATTCAGGGCGAGGGTGGCGACCGGCACTTCCGCCCTGAGTTCTTCGCCGCGATGCGCGCGCTGTGCGATGAATACGACGCGCTGATGATCTTCGACGAGGTGCAGACAGGCTGCGGTTTGACTGGAACCGCTTGGGCCTACCAGCAATTGGGCGTTGTGCCTGACGTGGTTGCGTTCGGTAAGAAGACGCAGGTATGCGGGGTGATGGCAGGACGGAAGGTCGACGAAATCGCGGACAACGTGTTCGCGGTGACTTCCCGGATCAACTCGACCTGGGGCGGCAACCTCACCGACATGGTCCGCGCGCGGCGCATCTTGGAGGTCATCGAAACCGACGAGTTGTTCGAGAACGCCGCCGCTATGGGCCGCTATTTACGGGCACGCCTCGACGATCTCGCCGACGACTTCCCGGCAGTCGTGCTCGACGTTCGTGGCCGCGGCTTGATGTGCGCGTTGAGCCTGCCGACCACGACCGACCGCGATGAGTTGCTCCGCCGGTTGTGGCAACGCGGGCTGATCCTGCTGCCCAGCGGTGAAGTCAGCGTGCGTTTCCGGCCGGCGCTAACCGTTGCGCGCGCCGAGATCGACGAGGCGATCGCGGCCCTCCGGTGCGTGTTTACCGCAGGCTGACCATGGGGTATACCGGTGTGGCGCGTGTGGCGGCGCGTGATAACGGTGAGGTTCCGCGGTGGATCCAAGAGCACCCGGACGCAGGATAGAGGTTCAGGATGCAACCACAACGTCAGCACACAGGCGGCGACCACCTTGGGCAGGAGGACCACGAAGTGCATGCCGCCGTCCGGTTCACGATTGTGGCCGCGATTGCAGGGGTGGCGTTCCTCGTCGTGGCCGCGCTGTGGGCCAGCACTTGTAAAGGCGCGATGGCCATCGACACCGCGGCGTGTGGTGCGCCCCAGCTCACCATCCTGGCCTTTGGCGCTCCGCTGATGCTGCTGGCAGCTGGGTGCTGGGCGTTTCTGCGCACTTATCGCATCTGGCGGGACCGTGGCATCTGGTGGGCGTGGCAGGGTGCCGGGTGGTTTCTTTTGATGCTGATGCTTGTGACGCTCACAATGGGCGTGCCTCCGATCGCGGGACCCGTTCTGCCTGGTTGACCGGACTCTTGGCAACTACTTTCGCGCCGTCACCGGGAGTTCTACCGTTGTAGGCACGGCCCAAACGGCTGGGAAAGGGGACGCACTCATGGGTGACACCTATCGTGACCCCGTTGACCATGTGCGGACGACACGGTCACATGCAGGCGAGTCGATGATCGATGTGTTGCGCTGGCCCGGCTATCTACTAGTCGTGGCGGGCGTGATCGCCGTC
>NZ_JBAPPI010000044.1:0-7295 GCF_049280035.1 Mycobacterium sp.
TACCTGTCGGCCTCGATGAAGCCTTCGCCGGCACCCTGCCGCGGCCGCTGCCGACGATTTTCAGCCGGTGGTATGGGCCCATCCCGCCGATCAAAGCGGTCAGGGATCAGACCGGCGAATGGGATACGCCCGGGCAGACCAGAGTGCTGGTGATGACCGGTGGGGCAAGCATGCGCGAAGAGCTGACCAGTGTGGACCCGCCGCACGCGTTCGGCTACGCCCTGACCGGGATCACCGGCCCGTTGGCATTGCTGGTCGGACGTGCTGAGGGCCAGTGGGTCTTTACCGCGAGCGGTACCGCGACCACGGTTACTTGGCGCTGGAACATCCATGCCCGGTCGGCGCTCACTGCGCCGCTGCTGCCGGTGTTGGGCCGGGTGTGGAAGGGCTATGCGCGCAGGTCGCTGGAAACGCTGTCCGGTCTGCTGACGGGCTGATCATGTGCCGACTTTTCGGGTTGCATGCCGGGACCAACGTTGTCACCGCGACGTTTTGGCTGCTGGACGCCCCGGACAACCTCGCCGCCCAGAGCAGGAAAAACCCGGACGGCTCTGGGCTCGGTGTTTTCGACGGCCAGGGTCACCCCCAGGTTCACAAGCAGCCGATCGCGGCCTGGCAGGACGCCGACTTCGCCGCCGAAGCGCACGAGATGACCGGCACCACCTTCATCGCGCACGTTCGCTACGCGACCACCGGAACCCACGAGGTGGTCAACACCCATCCGTTCCTGCAAGACGGCCGGATATTCGCCCACAACGGCGTGGTGGAAGGTCTGGATGCGCTCGACGAGCGACTGGCCGAGCTCGGGACCGCTGATCTGGTGTTGGGGCAAACCGACTCCGAGCGGGTGTTCGCGTTGATCACCGCCTCGATCCGGGCGCGGGGCGGGGATGTGCGGGCCGGTTTGGTCGACGCGTTAGGTTGGCTGGCCGCCAACGTCCCGATCTACGCCGTCAACCTGTTGCTGAGCACCGCCACCGATCTGTGGGCACTGCGATACCCGGAGCCCAACGAGCTCTACATATTGGACCGCCGCGGTACCCCGAAGGATCATCGATTCCATCTGCGCACCAATCGCATTCGCGCTGACAGCGACCATCTGCGGTCGCGGCCGTCGGTGGTGTTCGCCAGCGAGCGGATGGACGACGATCCGCAATGGCGGCTGCTGGTACCGGGCGAGCTGGTCCATGTCGACTCCGCGCTGCAGATCACCAGTGAGGTGGTATTGCCGGATCCGCCTCGACACCAGCTGCGCCCTGAGGATCTGAACGCGACGGCGCAGGCGGCGCAGCACACTGCGTCGGCGTGACAATCAAACGGGCGCTGGTGCTCGGCGGCGGTGGCGTGGCTGGAATCGCTTGGGAGACAGGCGTTCTGCAAGGCATCGCTGACGAATCGCCTGCCGCGGCACGAGCGCTGCTGGATTCCGAGGTACTGGTGGGCACCTCGGCCGGCTCGGCGGTGGCGGCACAGATCGGCAGCGGCTTGAGCCTCGAGGAGCTGTTTGCCCGACAAGTCCAGGAAGCGTCGACCGAAATCGATCCAGGCGTCGGGGTGGACGCCGTCACCGACCTCTTCCTGGCCGCCTTGTCGCAGCCGGAGAGCACGGTGTCGCAGCAGCGGCAGCGAATCGGGGCGGTCGCACTGGCGACAGAAACCGTGGCCGAACCAGTCCGGCGCTATGTGATCGCCCAGCGCCTGCCGACACAGACCTGGCCCGATCGGGTGCTGCGCGTCACCGCCATCGACATCGCGACAGGGGAACTGGTTGTGTTCGACCGCGATTCGGGTATCGACCTGGTTGACGCGGTGGCCGCCAGTTGCGCGGTCCCCGGAGCATGGCCGCCGGTGACGATTGGGGACCGGCGCTACATGGACGGCGGGATCGGCAGCACAATCAACCTGGACGTCGCCGACGACTGCGAGATGGCGGTGGTGCTGGTGCCGGCCGGCGTGCTGGCGCCCTCGCCGTTCGGCCCCGGCCCAGGCGCCGAGATCGCGGCGTTTGGTGGCACTGCGTTAGGTGTGTTCGCCGACCATAAGTCGCTGGCAGCTTTCGGGCCCAATCCGCTGGATCCGCGCTGCCGCGTCGCCTCCGCGGAGGCTGGGCGTGCGCAGGGCCGGCGCGAGGCGGCCGGTGTCGCCGCGTTCCTCGGCGTTACGCCTACCTAGGCGATCACCGGAACAAGCAGTCGGGCAGCGTGATCCGGGCCCCAGTGCAGCGTACATTTGCAGCGTGGGCCGGACTCGTAGGCCGACGGGAACTGGCCGGTAAGCGGGTTTCGGGGCCACAACCACCGGCCCGCGACGACCAGCCGAAGTTGCTCGCCGGCCCGGAACAACGTCGCCGACGGCCCGAGCGGAATGTCGACCTGCACGATCTGTCCCGGTTGCACAGGGTTACGCCGGTCCAGGGCCGGCAATGGTTCAAACGGCCGGGAGTGGGCCTCGTCGAGCGTCCGCATGGACGCCTTCAACCACCCGCTCGTAATCCGATCTCGCCCAAAGCCGTAAGAACCTTCGAACGGCACATACCGTCGGCCACGCCACTTTTCGACACCGACGAAGATATCTACGTCATCGCTGCCCTGCACTTCAACAAACAGTCGTACCGCCATCGGTCCGGTGATTTCAGTGTCGGTGTCCAGCGTCCAGCCGAATCGGGCTCCGCCGGAACGGGTATCGAACGTGATGGAGCCGACTTGTTCGGGGGCGCCCGCCAGTAGTCCGGCATCACTGAGGTGCAGCGCCGTCCAGCTTGTCGACTCCAGTGGCCAGCTGGTTTCGTCGCGGACCTCGACGATATGGTCGCGGTGTTCACGAACCTCCAGGCGGACCTTCGGCTCCGGCGTGCCCGTCCCATCGCGCAGATGCCGGTCGAGGAATGCCAACTGCGTGTCGAGCGCCGACCGTGAATAGAACGTGGTCCACTTGCCGCCGCGGTGAGTGTAGAGATGGCGTTGGGGTGAACTGATCTGCTCGAAGGCGCGCACCGACCCGCGGCTGTGCAGATTGTTGTCCGAGAAACTACCGCAAATCAACGCAGGCAGTTCGATTTTCGGCAAGTCAGGCACCAGCGCCTGCCACCATTCGTCGCGGAGCGGCCGGGTGGCATTCTCGTCGCCGAGATTGTATTTCAACCGGACATTTTTTAAGTTGCGGCTCCACACCTTGAGGAATCCGTTCTCACGAATGCCACCCCTGCGGGCGAAGTCGCGATATGCGTCGGTGAATCCTTCCCAGGGGACGATCGCCTTGAGGTGGGGTGGTCGCAGTGCGGCCGCTTTCCATTGCGAGATCGCCAGGTACGAGACACCGATCATGCCGACGGCACCGGTGGACCACGGTTGGCGCGCTGCCCACTCGATGACGTCGTAGACGTCCTCGGCCTCTTCATCGGACAGCAACGCGCCGACTCCGTCTGATCGGCCCGCCCCGCGCAAATCGCAGTTGACCACCGCGAACCCGCGCTCCGTCCACCAGACGGGGTCCGGAGCCTCCCAGCCCGTCAGATCCGAAAATCGCAGTCGCGTCGGTTGGCGCAGCAGGCGGTACTGGATGGACACCGAGTAACCACGTCCCCGCTTCTTCTTAGCGGGAAGGTTGTCCTTGCCGTAGGGATGTGCGCACAGCAAGGCCGCGAACGGGCCATCGCCGGGTGGGCGATACACGTTGGCGCGCAACATGGTTCCGTCACGAGTGGGGACCGCTACATTGTTGTCGATCACCAGCGCAGTGGGCTCCGCGGCGTAGACGTCAACCGGTGATCGCGCGAAACCGCGCAAACGTGTGAGCGCGTAGCTGGCGGCACCGGGCCGTCGCCAGGGTCGGTCGGGAGCCGCGGCGTCGGGTGCAGCCGGTCGTGTCATCGCTCGTCCCTCCGGGAAGCGTTGTCTGATGGGTCAATGGTGTCCAGCGCCCGGGCGGCCAGGGTGCGGCCGACGTCTATCACCTCAGCAGCGCGGTGGAATTCCAAGCCGCGGCAGGCCGACCGGGGCACCTCGATCAGCAAGTCGGGTGGGTAGGCGGCCAGGGTGTGGCGCGCCAGCGCGGCCTGGGCGATGTCGATGGTGCGGTTCATCACTTCGAAACCGCCCAGCTTGGGCACATCGGGTTCTTCGTCGGATTCGGCATCGATGTCGGGGTCGTTCCCCCCCGAGATCGACGAGCCGAACCGGTTGAGCACCGCCCGCGCCGTGGGCCGGTCGAGCAGTGCGGAAGTGCTGTTCAGCATGCGGTTCAGCCACTCGGCGGTGGGCCCGGGTTCGGGCTCGTGGCCGCCGACGGCCTCGCTGCCGGACAGGCTGACCGCAATGGTCAGATCGGCGTTGACCGCGGCGATCGGCGCCATCGGCAGCGGATCGAGGATCCCGCCGTCGGCGAGGAGTCGCCCGTCGACGACATGCGGCGCGATCACACCGGGGATGGCGATCGACGCCCGGATGGCCTCGTCGACCGGCCCGCGCTGCAACCACACCGACTTGCCGGCCAGTAGGTCGGTCGTCACCGCGGTGTAGGGGATCGACAGCTGCTCGATGGTGGCGGCACCGAGGATGTCGCGTACCGCGTCGAGGATTTTCTCGGCTCGCAGCACACCGGCCGCGGTGATCGACGGATCCAGCAGCCGCAGGATGGCGCGCTGAGTCAATGACCGCGCCCAGTCGGCGAACTCATCGAGTCGGTCCGCGGCCTGTAAACCACCGACAAGTGCGCCCATCGACGAACCGGCGATTCCGACGATCTGGTAGCCGCGGTCGTGCAGCTCGTCGATCACTCCGATGTGGGCGTATCCGCGGGCGCCGCCGCTGCCGAGCGCCAGCGCGACCCGGGGCCGCGACGAATCGTCGGCGCGCTGCGAGTCGAAGTCGGCCATGGGCTCATTGTTCTCCGCACCCCGCGCCGGCCGTGGGTGGCGGTCGAAAGCACCGAGCCCGCACACGCGAGGAGGGTTCGGCAGGCACCCGATGCGACCGCCGAACCCTCCGGGAATCAGCTGCGGTGCGCGCTCACCAGGAACGACGGCAGCTGCGCACGGCCGTCGGACCCGATGGTTACATTGCGGTATTCGAAACCGTTGGGCAGCGTCCTGGGCACGTTGACCGAGGCCCGCGCGGGCCGTACCTCGTCGACGACGAGGTGCCTGCTGACGATCTCGCGCAATTGCGCCTCGGTGAATGGCCGTGGCCCGAAATCGGCGTCTGGCGGGAATGCGTCGGTGGAGAAGACCAAGGCGAAGAATCTTCCACCGGGCAGCAGCGCCCGCGCACTCGATTCGACGTATCCGTCGCGGAGCTTCTCGGGCAGGCAGTGAAAGACCAGTCCGTCGATGACGGTGTAGAAGTAGCTTTCGTAGCCGGTCGTTTTCGAGAGGTCGGCGACACTGAATTCGGCGTCCAGACCACGTTCGGCTGCCGCGCGCTTGGCTTGCGCGACGGCGCTGGCGGAAAGGTCGAGGCCGACGGCGTCATATCCTTTTTCGGCGAGCGCCAATGTCGTTACGCCGACGCCGCAGCCGGAGTCGAGCACCGGGCTGCGGAAACGCCGTTGACGTTCGAGGGCGGCGAGTTCGGGTTGCAATTCACCGATATTCCAACCGGGATTTCCGGGGGCGTAGGACGCCTCTCCGTTGTAGAGCTCATCCCAGTCGACGGTGTTCACATTAAATGTAGGCATGGCACCGAAGGTAAATATGTCGAGCGCTGGTTTCAACCTGCCGAACGCTTTTTAACAACTTCAATACGGCAGGTCGGCCCGTGTTAACGCGTCGCATGAGCCTAGGCCGCTTCGCGGGAATTATGCACCCGAAAACTGGAAAACCGCTGAGGATTTCCGTAGCGTATCCCAAAGCGCTGAGCTAAAATAATCCAGTAGTCGAATAAGCGCCGACAATGATAAACAACTGAAAAAGTGCTGGGAATATCAGACGAAATGGATTTCCGGCCGGTCGGCCCGTTCTGACGAACGTCGTCCAAGGCCCTCGGTTCGCATTTTCGCCCGGCGTGATTCAATCCCCCGCGGTCCCCAGGTCAGCCGCATTCGTCGGCGGCTGCGGCGCGTGCCGCCAGGATCACCGCCGCCTGCCGCGCCGGGCTCAGCAATGCCCACGGGACGTTCCTGGTACGACCCCGGTGGCGTGCGGTGCCTGAACGGCCGCCTGGTACGCCTCGACCAACGCCTGCGAATCGCGGGGTCGATCCTGCATCCACGTCTTCGCAGCGTGACAGGCCTGAAAGTACTCGTCCTCGGTCGACTGCGCGGGCGCGTCAACGCGGGTCGTCACCCCGCTCGGCGAGACGCCGGGACGGGCGGACGGCGGACGAGTAGCGAGGGGTGTGGGCACCGGCGGCTGGGCCGGGTCGTGATCGACCGAGCAGCCCGCCGCCGACACGGTCCCGCGACGGCAACCGCGCCCCACACCAACGGGCGCCATGGGCACCGGCGCACCTGAGTAAATGTATGCAACACTGTCTGCCGTGACGCAGCGAACGGGATTTTGGGAGTGTTGTCGGCCCTGACTGCCGCCGCCCCTTGGTCCGCTCGTTCGTTCTGGAGTTCTTGCATGGTTTCCGCAAACCTTGTTGCTGATCGCGTCCCGTTACACCGCTCAGCCGTCCGGTCGGTCTCCGGCCCCACCCGGCTGCGGCAGGCTGACCTGCTGCACATCACCGACCAAACCGCCGACGACGTGCTCAGCGGGCGCTTCGACCACGTGGTCCCGCCGACCGGCGTGCCCACCGACGACCGCTGGTTCGTCCGGCTGCACGGCGACGACGAAGTCGACATCTGGCTGATCAGCTGGGTGCCCGGGCATCGCACCGAGTTGCACGACCACGGCGGATCGCTGGGCGCGCTGACGTTGCTGTCCGGGTCACTTGACGAATTCCGCTGGGACGGCGAGCGGTTGCGCCGACGGCGTATCGAGGCCGGCGACCAGGCCGCGTTCCCGTTGGGCTGGGTGCATGACGTGCTGTGGGCCCCGACCGCCGCGGCCGCTGCGCTGCCACCTCCAGCGGATCCCACGCTGAGCGTGCACGCGTATTCGCCGCCGCTGACCGTGATGTCGTACTACGAGGTCACCGCGCAGCGCACGTTGCGCCGCAACCGCACCGAGTTGACCAACCACCCGGAAAACCTATGAGCCGCATCGATCAGATATTGGACGCGTCCCGGGCGCGGTTGCGCCGACTGGCTGCTGACGAGGTGCCCGCCGCGCTGGACCGCGGCGCACTGTTGGTCGACATCCGGCCGCAGGCTCAGCGCACAAGTGAGGGCGAGGTGCCCGACGCCCTAAACGC
>NZ_JBAPPI010000045.1:0-10854 GCF_049280035.1 Mycobacterium sp.
GTCGAGCAGCGCGAGATCGGCCTCAGCAGGGCGGCCCAGTGTGGTCAGGTAATTGCCGACGATTACGGCGTTGATCCCGCCCAGAATGCCTTGTTTGGCGCCCAGGTCGCCAAGGGTGATCTCGCGACCGCCGGCGAAGCGGAGCATGGTGCGCGGCAGTGCCAGCCGGAAGGCGGCCACCGCCTTGAGCGCTTCGCTGGCCGGCAGCACTTCGAGGTCACCGAACGGCGTGCCGGGACGCGGGTTGAGGAAGTTCAGCGGCACCTCATCGGGGTCCAGCTCGGCCAGGTTGGCGGCGAATTCGGCGCGCTGCTCGACCGTCTCACCCATGCCGAGGATGCCGCCGCAGCACACCTCCATGCCGGCCTCGCGCACCATCGACAGCGTTTGCCAGCGCTCTTCCCAGGTGTGGGTAGTCACGACGTTGGGGAAGAACGAGCGGGCGGTCTCCAGGTTGTGGTTGTAGCGGTGCACGCCCATCGCCGACAGGCGGTCGACCTGTTCGGCGGTCAGCATGCCCAGCGAGCAGGCGATCTGGATGTCGACTGCGTCGCGGATCGCCTCGATGCCAGCCGCCACCTGAGCCAGTAACCGATCGTCGGGTCCGCGCACCGCGGCGACGATGCAGAACTCGGTAGCGCCCGTCTTCGCGGTCTGTTTGGCCGCCTCCACCAGGCTATGAACGTCGAGCCAGGCGCTGCGTACCGGCGAGGCGAAGAGCCCCGATTGGGAGCAGAAATGGCAATCCTCCGGGCAGCCACCGGTTTTCAGGCTGATGATGCCCTCGACCTCGACCTCGGGCCCGCACCAGGCCATCCGCACCTCGTGGGCCAAAGCCAAGAGTTCCTCGAGGCGATCGTCGGACAGCTGAAGCACCCGCAGCAGCTGCTCCTGGCTCAGTCCGTCACCGCGCTCGAGCACCTGTTGGCGGGCCACGGTGAGGATGTCGGTGCTGTCGGTGCCGGGGGTTGGCCGAGTCGCCGCCTGAGTCACCAGCTACTCCTTAAGTCTTTTGAGCTCGCGGGACGAAAGCGCCCCGGGGCTCATCGCAGCCTGCGTTGAACGGTGCCCAGGCTAGGCTAGCGGTGTGCACCTGCACAAACGTGATGTGGTTGCAGCGGCCGCCGCGGGGTACGCCAAGGATGCGGGAAGTTAGAGCCCCGGGGAAGTGAACGCAGTTGACCGATCCGCACGTCGAGTACGTCGCACACCATTGGATCCTGCTGGCAGGACCGGCGTTCTTGCCCGCGGTGATCGTCGTCGGAGTTGTGCTGTACATCGCGATCCGGGACCGGCGCCGCGCCGAGGACGACGCACAGCAAAGAACCGCTGACGACGACCGAAGCCAACCCAAAACGCCGGAAGTTTGAACGGACCGTCAGCGGGCTACCTACCGTGAAGTAAGTTCGCGCCCGCACTTCAGGGCGGCCACAGCGCAGTGGGAGGTACAACGGTGGACCTGACAGTTCTCGCGGATCCGCCGGCGCGCGGCGCCGGGCTCGATCAGGTGATCGGTCTGTCGATCGCCGCGATGGTGATAACCCTGCTGATGCTCTGGGTCGGCTGGGCTCATCGGACGCACCGGATCACCTGGCTGAACACGGTTGCGGAAAAACTGGGGCAGAAGTTCGACCGTCCGCCATGGGTGGCGCTGACGGTCCTGGTGTTCACCACGTCGATCATCTGTGCGCTCTTCGGCTTCATCTGGGACGTCAGCTGGCATATCGGCAATGGCCGCGATCCCGGCCCGTTGGCCAACCCCGCACACTACTTCATCATTATCGGGCTGTTCGGCATCTTCGTCGCGGGGATGCTGTCGGTGGTGATTCCGTTCGACAAGCCCGGGCCGGGCGCAGTTCGGATCACCCGCAACTGGTACGCGCCGGTCGGCGGTGTGCTGATGGCCGGCTGCGGACTCTACGCGATGATCGGGTTCCCGCTTGACGACATTTGGCACCGGATATTCGGACAAGACGTCACACTCTGGGGCCCAACGCATTTGATGATGATTGGCGGCGCCAACTTCTCGCTTTTCGCGGTCCTGATGCTGGAGTACGAGGGTGCCCGAGCCCTGCCCGACACTCCTGCCGAGGGTGCCTTCGCCCGAGCCGAGCGGCCGTTCATCAGATTCGTGCGTTATCTGTCATGCGGCGGATTGCTGATCGGAATGTCGGTCTATCAAATCGAATTCGACTTCGGTGTACCGCAATTCCGTCTGGTATTCCAGCCGATGCTTATTGCCGCGGCCGCAGCGGTCGGAACGATCGTCGCGCGCATCACCATGGGCAAAGGCGCGGCGCTTATCGCGGCTCTGTTCGCGATTGCGCTGCGCGGTCTGGTGGCGTTGCTGGTCGGCCCGATCCTGGGCGCCCCGCTCAACTGGTTCCCGTTGTATCTGGGCCCCGCTCTGGTGGTCGAGTTGGTGGCGCTCACCCCGCTGTTCCGGCGTCCAATCCTGTTCGGGGCCGTCGCGGGTCTTGGCGTAGGCACTGTCGGACTGTGGCTGGAGTCGCTGTGGATCGGCGCGGTCTACCACTACCCGTGGCCGCTGCCGCTCTGGCGTGAAGCACTGCCGACCGCGGTGCCGGTCGCGATCCTGGCCGGGGTGTGCGCGGCGCTGTTCGGCATGGTCCTGACCAGCCAGAAGCTGCCAGGCAAAGCCATCGGCGTCACCGCCGTGGCACTAACAGTGCTGGTGATCGGCGGCACGGTGGCCAACGGCCTGCACATCCACGTGCCAACGCAGGACACCGCCACGATCAAGCTGACCGACCTGCCGAGCCAACCGGGACAACGCATGGTGTCTGCCGACGTGCAGATCAGCCCGCCCACCCTGGTGGGCGATCATCCAGACTGGCTGACGATCCTGTCCTGGCAGGGCCGGATGTGGAACGATCGCGGCCTGGAAATCGACCGCCTCGAGAAGGTAGGGCCCGGACATTACGTGTCCACCCAACCGATTCCGGTGTGGGGTGAATGGAAAACATTGCTGCGTGTCCAAGACGGCAGAACGATGACCGCGGTGCCGATCTGGGCACCGGCGGACGCGGCAATTCCCGTGCCGGAGATTCCCGCGAAGGCGGTCAGCACTCGTCCGTTCGTGCTCGAGGTTTCGATTCTGCAGCGCGAGCGCGACGCGAGCGTCCCGGCGTGGTTGTTCACCGCCGGCGGGATCGTGGTGCTGTGCTTCACGTTGACCCTCATCAGCGCGCTAACCTGGGGCGCCGGCCGGATCAACGCCACCGATACCGCGCCCCAGCAGCCCGTCGAGGAGCAACGGTCACCTCCGCGGGCGGCGTGATCGCTTTGGTTCGACGTCTCTGCGCCACCGCTGCGGCGATGTTGCTGATCTCGGGGCTGGTTGCCTGCGGCGGTGCACCGAAGTCCACCCAACCCTCAGGTGCGGGTCTGGTTGTCAACGTCACCATCGCCAAGGGGCAGGTCACACCAAGCAATGCCACGCTGCAAGCCAAGGTTTCCGAACCAATTACGTTGCGCGTCACCAGTGACGCCGTCGATGAGCTGCACGTGCATTCGGTGCCCGATCACAAGTTTCCGGTCGCTGCGGCCGCCAACCAGACGTTTCAGTTCAGCGTCGACGTCCCGGGCAATGTCGACGTCGAACTGCATCACCTGGACCGCACGATCGCCACGATCCAAGTGCGTCCGTGACGGACGCAGTAGTACTGGCGCACGGGCTAGGTGGATCGAGCGATCTTCCGGTCCCCTACGCCTATTCGGTGATCGGAGCCGCGTGGGCGTTGACGTTCACCTTTGCCTTGGTCGCCTTCGCGTGGCGACGGCCACGGTTTGATCCGCTCAAACCGGGCCACCCGTTGCCGGCAGCCGTTACCGCACTGGTGGATTCGCGGGCAGCCCGCGGGATCGCGGCCGCCGCCGCTTTGCTGTTCACGGTGTGGGTGGTGTTGGCCGGCTGGTGGGGACCGCAGACGCAGGCGAATGCCGTCCTGGGTGTGTTCTATGTGCTGCTGTGGGTCGGGTTAGTAGCTGTTTCACTGCTTTTCGGACCGGTGTGGCGAGTGATTTCACCGGTGCGCACGGTGTATCTGCTGCTGCGACGCGTCACACCGCGACGCCTGGGCGAGCCCCGGCAGTCCTATCCCGAAAGCTGGGGGTATCGCCCGGCCGCGATGGGCCTGTTCGCCTTTGTCTGGATGGAATTGGCCAGCCCGAACCCGGCATCGCTGCCCTGGGTCAAATCGTGGTTGCTGATTTATGCTTCTGCGCTACTGGTCGGGGCTTGGCTGTGCGGGCAACGTTGGTTCGCCCGAGTCGACCCGTTCGGTGTGTACAGCATGGCGGTTTCGCGGCTCTCGCCGTTTCGGCGCAACCCGGACACCGGGAGAATTGCGATCGGTAACCCGTTCGACCATCTGCCGTCGTTGCCGATTCGGCCGGGCGTGGTCGCGATCTTGGCGGTGCTGCTTGGCTCGACCGCGTTCGACAGCTTCTCGTCGTCGGTGACCTGGCGCAACTTCGCCGACCGGCTGGCGAAAGCTATTCACGCTGTGCCGGTGACGCTGTCGTTGTCGACGCTGCGCACCATCGGGTTGCTGGTCTTCATTGTCGTTGTGGCGACGACGTTTTCGCTGGCCGCCCGCGCTGCCGGCGGGATCGACCGCGAGCAGCGTCGCGCATTACCGGGTCAAATGGCGCATTCGCTGATTCCTATTGTGGTGGGCTACATCTTCGCCCACTACTTGTCCTATCTGGTGGAGCGAGGTCAACAGGCCGTGTTCGCCCTCGCCGATCCGTTCGGCCGGGGATGGAACCTGCTCGGGCTGGCGCACCTGCACGTCGCCTATGTGCTGTCGCTGCACCCGACCGCGCTGGCCGTGATCAAGGTGTCGTGCGTGCTGACCGGCCACATCGTGGCGGTGATTGCGGCACACGACAAAGCGCTGCGGCTGCTGCCCGCGGGACATCAACTCACCGGCCAGCTCACCATGATGCTGGTCATGGTCGGCTACACCTTTACCGGCTTGTACCTACTTTTCAGCGCGTAGCCGTTATTCCACCCCTATTCGACGACGTCGTCGTGCAACTCCGCGAACAGTTCGGTGTTGCGGCTGTAGTCGACCTGCACGTCGATAATGGTAATTCCGGGTTCGGTCAGAGATTGTTTGAGCGCGGCTTCGAACTCGGTGATGCCGCTGACTCGGATGCCCGTGGCACCGAACGCCGCGGCGTAGTGCGCGATGTCATAGTCGCCGAGCTGCACGCCCGAGGTGCGCCCGTATTTGAGTTGCTCCTGGAACGCGACCATGTCGTAGGTGTTGTCGCGCATGATGACATGCGTGAAACTGAGCCCCAGCCGAGTTGCGGTCTCTAATTCTTGTGCGCTGAAGAGGAATCCACCGTCGCCGGATACCGACACCGCGGGTGTGCCCGGGCGAACCATCGCGGCTGCCATGGCCCACGGTAAAGCAACGCCGAGGGTCTGCTGACCATCGGAGAACAGCAGCCGACGAGGTTGGTAAACGCGAAAGTGTCTGGCCATATAGATGTAGTGGGATCCAATGTCGCAGGCGATGGTGGTGTCGTCGTCGATCAGTTCGCGGATCTTGAGAACGAGCGCCGCCGGGTTAACACCAACATCGGTCTGCGAACGGTTTCGCGCCTCTACGTCGATGTTCAGCAGTGCGGCACGTTGTTCCGCGATGCCGGAATTCACGACGTCGTTCAGCCGTAACCCCGATAGCAGCGGGATCATGGCGGTCAGGGTAGCGGCGAGGTCGCCGCGTAATTCCAATGTCGGCTGGTAGTGGTTGTCGATGTCGGCGGGAATCTCGTCGATGTGAATCAGGGTGCGAGCAGGATCCGAATTCCATAGCCGCGGATCGTATTCGACCGGATCGAACCCGACCGTGACCAGAACATCTGCATGGCTGATGAGGATGTCGCCGGGCTGATTGCGGAACAGCCCGACGCGTCCGACGAAGTGATCCTCGAGTTCGCGCGACACCACACCGGCGGCCTGAAATGTCTCCACTACCGGCAGGTCGGTGACCGCAAGCAGCTCACGCAGTGCGGCACATGGTTGCGGATCGCCGACGCGAACACCGACAAATAGCACCGGGCGTTGCGCATCCCGGATCAGATTGGCGGCCTGCGCAATTCGGTCCGCTCGGGCCGGGCCCAGCGCCGGCACAGGCGACGGCTTCACGATTGCCGCTGACGTGACAGACGTCAACACGTCAGCCGGCAGAACCACCGCGGCGGCGCCGCGAGGTGGGGCGACTGCGGCGCGGATTGCGTTGGCGACTGCTTCCGACACGTTGTCGGGGTCGTTGACCTCCCCGGTGTATTTCGTGAAGGGCTTAAGGGCCGCAACAGCGTCCATCGACTGATGGGTGCGCTTTAGCCGGTCGGCGCGGGCGACAGCCCCGCAGATAGCGACCATGGGGTCCTGCTCGGTGGTAGCGGTGATGAGACCGGTAGCCAAGTTGGTGGTACCCGGCCCTGACGTCACCAGCGCGACGCCGGGTGTTCCGGTGAGCCGACCGACCGCGGCGGCCATGAACGCCGCGTTCTGCTCGTGGCGGCAAACCACCAATTCCGGGCCGCCGTCAGCCAGAGCGTCGAAGACGGCGTCGACCTTGGCCCCGGGTATGCCGAAGATGAATTGAATGCCGTAGGCGGAGAGCGTCTCGACCACGCGCTGGGCTGCTCGCACGTCGCCTTCGCTCACGTCATTCTCCCTCGGTGCGGCGGATTTGGGTGTCGAGGTCAGCCTTATTCAACTCGGCGTCAAGGAATTCCGGTGTGCGGGGCAGGCTCAAGTGCAGATCAGACCGGACACCGATCTCGACGGTGCCCCGGGTTAGCCGGTAATCGAGGGCATGTCCGCCGTGGTGACGTTCGGCATCGACGAAATGGGAATGGTAGCCGGCCACCGAGATACCTTGCTCATAGTCGGGCATCCGGAAGACGGCCAGCGTGCCGGTCACGTCGGTGAAGGTCAGCTCCTGCTGTTCTTCGGTGGCCTCGGTGAACGGTCGGTAGGGCCGGTGTTGCTCGGTCACCGTGCGGGTCCGAATCACGCTGAAATCACCGGTGACCCGGACAGCGACGATCAGGTTGGTGCTCGGCAGCGACGCATCGATGCGGGCCTTGAGCTCGGCGCGGTCGACCGGCGCGGACACGTCGAATGTGCGGTCGGCGGCGAACCAGGTGACAACAGCGAACGGAGTGTGTTGGTCCGGATCGGCGACCCGCGCACTGCCGTCCCCGCGCAATTGATAGCAGACCCCGTCGAGCACCAACATCTCGCCGTCCAGGCCATTGAAGGTACCCAGACCGAAGTCGCCGTGCCGCAACAGCTCCCGGATGGTGACATCACCGTCGTAGACGCCGTCGAGCAACGCCCCCATCGTCGAGGTCTGGTAGACCTCGCTGCCATGACGATGCGTCAGCATCGCGCGCGCCCAACCGCGCAGGACGCTCGCCGCGGACTCGGCCGGATCAAAGGCCACCGTAGGTCTCCCCGCAGAGTGCTGGTGGTATGCCCAAAGCAGTAAGGATTGTTTCGCTCATTCGCCGCGTCGTCAACGCGAGCGCCGGCGGAGTCGCATCGCGACAACGCCTCTACCATCCAGTTATGGCGATCTGGCCGGTCCGGCGGGCGTTGGACCGGTTGCACTCCAAGGACCCGGACCGCGATGGGTTGCGGCGGGCCATCCGTGCGGCGATCGTCGTACCGCTCGCGGCCGGGTTCGGTCGCCTTCTTGTCGGCGGCACAGCCGCACCGCTGTTTGCGGTGCTCGGCGCCTACTGGCTGATGGTAGTTACTGATTTCCCCGGGAACCGCCAGAACCGTGCGGTGGCCTACCTCGGCTTGGGTCTCAACGGAAGCATCCTGATTGTCCTGGGCACCTTGGTTACTCGCGTTGCCTGGCTGGCGGTGATGCTGACATTGATCCTCGGTGTGGCGGTCACCCTGGCGGGCGCGCTCAGTGAGACGATGTCGGCCGGTAAACGCACGACATTGTTGTGCTTCGTCTGGCCGGTATGTACACCGGCCGGACCGGCAGGCGAGCGGCTGGTGGGGTGGCTGATCGCCCTCGCGCTGTGTGTGCCGGCGTCGTTGTTCCTGCTCCCCCCACGGCACCACGACGCGCTGCGCCGCAATGCGGCACAGGTGTGCGCCGCGCTGGCCGACCGGATCGAGGGCATCGGGTCGACGGTTGAGGTGTCCACCGCGATGGACAGGCTGCGCGCCACCTTCTTGGCCGCCAGCTCCCGCCCGGTTGGGCTGACTGCAGGCAGTCGGGCATTGATGCGTGTCGTCGACCACCTCGGCTTGGTCAGCGAACGCGTCGACGACGACACCGGGACTGCGCTGGGGCCGGCGCAGCAGCCGGCCGTCGACGTGATGCGTTGCTGTGCACGAGTGCTCGACGCCGGACACCCGACCGACCGCGCCGCGAAGAGGGCGGCCCTCGACCATGCATTGCCCCGATTGCAGTCGCTGGCACGTGGTCGTTACCGCCACGACGTCAGACTGGTCCTCAGTGCGCCAGACAACCCGGCGGCAATCGCAATTGGCCGCCGATTGCTGACCTGTCGGGTGATCGCGACAACGATTCGTCTGGCCGGCAGCCTCATCGCCGCGGCAGCAGCGGCCGACGCCCGACCGGTATGGGCGCGGGCCTTGGGCTTACGATTGCCGCCCACCGGTTTCGGCGACCGGCTATTGCCCGAGACTGTCACCATTACCACCGTCTCGACCGGGTTTCTGCGCACCCGCTCCGTCGTGGCGCGCAACGGTCTGCGCACCGGTGTCGGGTTGGCACTGGCCGTCGCCGTCAGCCATCTCTTCCCGGTGCTGCACGGGTTCTGGGTTGTCCTGGGAACGATGGCGGTGCTCGCTAGCAGCGCGCTCGTCACGAGAACCAAAATGGTTCAAGCTGTGATCGGCGCCGCCGTCGGCGTCACCGTCGCCGCCCTGCTGATAGCCGCTTTCACCATCGCACCGGCGGCGCTGTGGTCGCTGCTGCCAATCGCGGTGTTCGGATCGGCCTACCTGCCGCGGCTCTTCTCGTTCGCTGTTGCTCAGGCCGTGACCACGTTGACAACGTTGATCATCCTCGACCTGATGGTCCCGACCGGTTGGCGGATTGGTCTGTTGCGCATCGAAGACGTCGTAATGGGCGCAGGGGTGGGCATGGTCGTATCGCTGCTGCTGTGGCCAAGGGGGGCGATAGCCGCGATCTCCGCCGTGATCAGTGCAGCACTCGACGTCAACGTGCCCTTTCTGCGCGCGGCCGTGCGGCGGGTCACCCGTGAGAATTCAGACGAACTCGAAGCACATCTGCAAGCACTCAGCCGCGAAGCGATGGTAGTCAGCCGGACAGTCGACGACGCTGTCCGCCAATACCTTTCGGAAACCGGTAGCGGGGCCAATTTGCGGACCCCGGTGGTCAGGTCGGCAAACCGGGCGATGTTGGTGCGGACCGCGGGAGACATGATCGCCGATATCAAGACGTTGCCGCCGTCGGGTACGTACCCATTCACCCGCGCCTTGTTGGAAACCTATGCGGACTCGCTCGGCGATCGGCTGTCTAAGCGGAGTGATGCGACGGAACAGCCCATCACCGAGGAGTTCGTTCGATCGTTGCGCGCCGAGGCGACCGGGGAAAGCATGCCTGTCGAAGCCGCGCAGCCACTCGTCGCCGTGGCAGCCACCCTTTCCGAACTCGAGTTGGTCTCTTTTCCAACATCGGATAGCGGCGCAGCCGACCGCTCGCCAGTCGGGTGACGGCATCAACCGGTAATCCGGTCCGGTTATGCTAAGCATCATCGGGCGCCACGCGCAGCTGAGACATCCAGGTTCAATACCCAAGTAGACAGACCCGATGCGATGACCACGGATGATCCGATTGACGAGCAACTGAAAGTCACGCCGCCCAAGCAATGGGCAACCGGGTTTCCCGCCGTGACCCACGCCCTGCAGTATTCGCTCGAGCAGACTTCGCCTCGGCGCACCGCAGTCACCTTGCTCACGATCAACCAAGCCAACGGCATCGACTGCCCAGGATGCGCGTGGCCAGAGCCGGAGCCCGGCAAGCGGCACATGAATGAGTACTGCGAAAACGGGGCCAAACACATCAATGATGAGGCGACAACCCGTCGGCTCACCCGAGAGTTCTTCGCCGAGCACTCGATCTCCGACCTGGCGACAAAGTCCGACATGTGGCTCAACCAGCAGGGTCGACTCACCGAGCCGATGGTCAAGCAACCCGACTCGGACTGCTACGAACCCATCGGGTGGGATGACGCGTTCGACCTGCTGGCGGCTCAGCTGCTCGGACTCGACTCGCCTGACGAAGCGCTTTTCTATACCTCGGGGCGGGTCAGCAACGAGGCGGCGTTTGTGCTGCAGCTGTTCGCGCGAGCGTTGGGTACCAACAATCTTCCTGACTGCAGCAACATGTGCCATGAGTCCAGCGGTTTCGCGCTGGAGGAGACGCTCGGGGTCAGCAAAGGCACTGTGAGCCTCGACGACATCCAGCGGGCTGATCTGGTGTTCGTCGTCGGGCTGAACCCGGGCACCAACATGCCCCGGATGCTGACGGCGCTCGAGGACACCAAGCGCAACGGCGGGCACGTCATCGCGGTCAACCCGCTGCCTGAGGCGGGGCTGATCCGGTTCAAGCATCCGCAGAAGGTTCGCGGGATCATCGGCCGCGGAACGACGATCGCCGACCAGTTCCTGCATATCAAGCCGGGCGGGGACCTTGCGCTTTTCCAGGCGATCAACGCCTTGCTGTTGCAAGCCGAGGCCGCTTCCCCGGAAGCGGTGCTCGACCACCGCTTCATCAATGCCCACAC
>NZ_JBAPPI010000046.1:0-10067 GCF_049280035.1 Mycobacterium sp.
CCGTCGAAATAGCATCGGTTGTGCCGTGCGGTCAGATTCAGGATGGCGTCGCGTCCCGCCGCACCGTCGAGGACGTACTGCTGCTGGTAGGTCATGGCCATTTGTTCTCTCCCTGTCTCACCGGCTGACGATGTATCCGTGGCTTTCTCGATCCCAGGCGCCGGGTCCGACACCTCGGTTGCGAAGAATATCCTTGCGAACCCGCCCGATAATGGTCTTGGGCAGCTCGTCGACTACCTCCACATATCGCGGCACACAGAAGTACGGCATCCGGACGCCGCAAAAGTCCAGCAGCTCGGCATAATCCAACGCAGCGTCCGGCTGCACCGCGACGACCAGCAGGATGTCGTCCTCACCCAGGTCGCTGGGCACACCCACCGCCGCAGCTTCGAGCACCGCCGGATGACCCAGCACAACGGTCTCGACTTCGACCGACGAAACGTTCTCGCCGCGGCGGCGCAGCGAATCCTTCACCCGGTCTACGTAAGTCAGGTTTTGGTCGCTGTCCAGCACACCGAGGTCACCGGTCCGAAACCACTCCGAATGCGGGTCGACACCACCGTCAGCGTTCACGTAGCCCTCGCTCATGACGTGCGGGTAGCGGGGCCGGCAAGCGATCTCCCCCACCGATCGATCCGGAAGCGGATCGCCATCCGGATCGACGATCCGCACGTCGAAATCGGGATTAGGCCGGCCGGATGTTCCGGGCACGCCTTCCTCGGCAATGCCTTTCACCGCGATCGGGAAGGCCTCGGTCATCCCGTACATGGTGACGATCCGGCAGCCGTAGCGCTTTTCGATGTCGCGATATACCGACGCGTCGATCGGCGCCGCGGAGATGAACCGGAGCGGCAACTGCGCATCGCGTGGATCGGGCGGCTGGCGCAGCAGCATCGAGACCATTGCACCGGCACCGGCAAATCCGACGGCGCCACAGGCGCGCACCTCGTCCCACACCGTCCCGGGGTGAAAGGCCCGCGCCAACACGGTTGTCCCGCCGACGAGCATCGGCGCCAGCACTGACGGCGCCGCGCTGAGGTGGAATAACGGCATCGCCGTCCACAGCACCTCGCCGGGACCAAACCCCCACGCCGACGCGGCCGTTGCGGCCGTGGTGAACAGGTAATGCCAGGTGGTGGCAACTGCTTTCGATGCCCCGGTGGTGCCCGACGTGAAGAACAGCGACCCGATATCCCCGACGTCACCGACGTACTCCTCCACGCTGCCGGTGGCCTCCAGCACCTCATCGGACGAATCACCTTGGACGACAACGCTGCTCAGTCCGGGTAGGTGCTCAGCCACCTCGGCGACCCTGGGTCGCCGTTCGGCGTCGGTAATCACCACCTTTGCTCGCGACAAGCGGAGCGCGTGCAGCAGGAAGACGCCTTTGTTGGCGGCGTTCACGGCCGCGGTCACCGCGCCGATGCGCGCGGCACCCAACCAGAAATAGATCCATTCCGGACACGTCGCGCTGAACAACGCGACGCAGTCACCCGGTCGGATACCCAACTCGAGCAGCGCATTAGCAGCAGCGCAGGAGCGTCGCCGCATCTGTTCAAAAGTCACGTGAGTCCCGGCGATCGACATCATCACCCGGTCCGGAAACTGCTCGGCCCGACGATCAAGCACTGCCGCGACGCTGAACCGATCGACGCCGAAATCGGCTGGGCCGATGGGCTTTCCGTCGCATGCGGGTGCCGCCCCAGCCGGCACGCGGGACATCAGGCTCCTGCAGCCGCCGGGTCAGGATCACCGTTGGCGGTATAGCCAAAGTCCTCGGGCGAAGCCTGTTCGCCCGGATAGAAGCGATGGGCCCACCGCCGCAGCGCCGCGTAGTCGTGCGCCTCTTCGGGTGCCAGGTTCGGCTTCTCCAGGTACTTCATGTTCTCCCACGTGAAGAAGTCCTGTTTGATGACCTCCTGCTGCAGCGCCAAAAACTTGGCGGCGCGCCCGGTGGGCACGTCACCGGAGTCGCCGGGCTCACGGACGGAAGCCTGGGTATAGAAGTAGTCGGTGTAGTCCTCGTCGACCGGTGTTTGGCCGGTGACCTCGATGGTGGCCACCAGGTCGCTGGGGAAGCGAACGAGTCCAAGTCCCAGCGAGTAGTTGTCGTAAATGATCTTGGCGTCGACCGGCCCGTCGGGCGTCAGCCAGGTCTGCGCCCGGCCGCCGCCGAAATGAGCGCTGACCGTGGCGTGGAGGTGATAACCGGACACCTCGAACGATGTGGTGTTCGCGGGGTTGGCGGCCTTGTGTACGTACTGGACGTGGTACGGGTCGGCGGCGTTCTCGATGATCATCTGAGCGTGCACCTTGACCCGGTTCAGCATGCGGCTGTGCGGGTGCAGCGGGTAGTACTCGTTGGTTTCCAGCTCGGGCAGCACCGGCGGCTGCCAGTACGGCGCCCGGCCGTGCCGCTCGTGCCAGACCAGGATGAAGCCGTACCAATCCGTGCTGTGATACGTGCGGACGCGGACATTGTTCTTGCAGCCGATCTTGCTGTATGGGATCAGCGCATTCGTGCCGTCGCCGCGCCACCGCCAGCCGTGCCAGGGGCAGACGATGTTCTCCCCCTCCACCGTGCCGCCGACACCCATGTTGGCGCCAAGGTGCTGGCAGTAGGCGTCGAGCACGTTGACCTGGCCGGATTCGGTGCGAAACAGCACCATCTCCTCGCCGAAGTAGTGCACCCGCTTGACCTCGCCAGGCGCCAGGTCCGAGGCGAACCCGACAATGAACCATCCGGTCGGAAATCGGTACGGCGACAGGCTGATGCCGCTCGGCCCGAACTCTCGTTCGGACGGATCTATGGAGGAGTCCGAAACCGTGTCCGTCACTGTCTACTCCTTTTGCGTCCATTTCCCGCGCCAGCCCAGTGGCGAACGGCCGCGCTTTATACTCGCCGCGCGTGGACGACTCAGTCTATTTTTACTATCTTAAGCATTGAACGTCAACGCGGGTCGTTGGCGGCGGTAGTGTCGGGTCAGCTAACGGCGCCCAGCGCGGTTCTGGCATCCGAGTGAATCGAGGTTGCGGATGACGGCTACGGCAGTCGATCTGTCCGATTTCGGATTGTGGCGCAACGGCTTTCCTGATGAGGTCTTCGCCGAGCTACGCCGCAGCAAGCCGCTGTTCCGCCACGGCTTGACCCCGGGCGTGGCCAAAACCGTCAAACGGGATTTCTGGATGGCCACCAAACATCGGCATGCCGTGCGCCTGCACCGTGATGCCGATTCGTTCACCGCCGCCGATGGCCCACTCATCCAGCCGGCCGATCTATTCGCGTCGTACCCGACCATCATCACCCTGGACCCACCGGAACAGTCCAAGCACCGCAAACTCATCTCGAGTGCATTCACCCCCCGGGCGATCGCCAAGCTCGAAGACGGCATCCGGTCCCGTGCGTCGCGGATGATCGACCAGCTGCTTGCCCGCGGCGGCGGCGACTGGATCGAGGACGTCGCCGACGCACTGCCGATGACCGTCATCGGTGACATCATCGGCATCCCGGAACAGGATCGGCCGCGCATCTTCGACGGCTTCGATCGCATCCTGAAGGCCCAGTCGAGTCGGGCTCGTGTGGACGCCGAGCTCTTCGCCACGATTTTTGGCTACGCCATGGAGCTCACCGCCGAGAAACGACGCAATCCTGCCGACGACATCTGGAGCACAATCGCATCCGCCGTCATCACCGGTGACGACGGGGAGCAATTCCGTTTGGCCGCCAACGAACTCGAGTTCTTTTTCTTCGTGCTGGCTTTCGCCGGAAGCGACACAACCAAGAACGCCCTGGCTATCGGGCTGCAGGCGTTCGTCACCAATCCCGACCAGATCGAACGGTACCGCGAGGAGGAATCGGTCCGGTCCAGCGCCGTCGAAGAGGTGCTGCGCTGGGCTTCACCAGTCGCGTACTGGACCCGCACGACCAAGGTTGATGTCGAGATGGATGGTCAGCACATCCCGAAAGGTGAGCGGGTGGTCTCGATGCTGCGGTCGGCCAACCGGGACGAGGAGGTCTTCGACCAACCGTTCACCTTCGACATCGCTCGCCAGCCCAATCCGCATGTCGCATTCGGCGGCGGCGGAGCACACCACTGTCTAGGCGCGATGCTGGCGCGTGCGGAGATCAGGGCGGTGCTGGACGAACTGTTGCTGCGCTGCGACGGCATCACCCTTGGCCCGGCCGAGGTGGCCTACCCCAACCTGACCACCAACATGTCGATCTACGACGAGATGGCCGTATCACTGAGGGCGCGCTGATTTACTCAACAATCCGCAGCGCTGCCTTTGGGCACTGATCGACGGCGGCGCGCACGTCGATTTCCAAATGCTCCGGAACTTCGCCCTCCGCAACGTGCACGACGTCGGCGTGCCCGATCTCGAAAATGTCCGGAGCCAACGATTCGCAGAACCCGTTCGCCTCACATAACGTCTCGTCAACAATCACTCGCATCGAATGCACCTCGCCCTCGCAAGCCGTTAAATGTGTACCAGCCAAGCACTTTCTTCGTCGATGTCGATAGTGTTCGTTTCCACGTCACCGAGGGTACTGGCGGAACCCACGGTTATCGACGGCGGTACACCTGGACGCGGCGCTCCGTGTGACCGATCATCAGGACGTGGTTTGTCTTTGATGATTCGGAAGGTGACACGGTAGTCACCTCGCCGCGCATCGTGCCTTTCAGATAGCTCGCAACGGAGCCGTTCTGCGAGCGGGCATTCGGGTACAGACTTCGTGCAGTTTGGTGGGTAATTGCTATTGTCCATGAAGTCTCCGTTTTCATCTGTCCCGGCGGAACTTCACGGTCGGATTGCCCCGCCGGGTAGAGGTTTCCGGCTCGTTGCGCGGCACCTCCGACACAAGCAGCTAACCGTTCCTGGCGCACGAGCTGTGCTAACCAGTCATGATTGCAAGTTCAGGCGGTCTTGAGGCCCTTCCACGTCGACAGTGATTTCTACGGTATCACCGAGGACGGCGTTTCCGCCATTGATCGGCGTGTCAGTCAGCGCCGGTCGTCAGCGAATCGCTTTGGTTCCCAGTCGATTACGTCGTTCAATCGATAGCGGACGTGTCTGCCGAATTTCGCGTAGCGAGGCCCGTTTCTTTCGACGCCCACTTGGCCGGTGTCTTAACCCGGTACGCCATACCGGTCGGCGAGTTCCTCACGGCTCAACACACTGCACCCCATTCGTCATGTTGTTTGGCTAACACCACGCCGCCTTAGCCTCGCTGATCGACGGATGGCCAGCATCCTGAACGCGGTGGCCACACCAGTTACCACGTAAGGGGCGGCGAGGGCCAGGCCGGCGACGACGATGGTCTCGGCGAGTTGCAGCGGGACGACCGGACCAGATCTCGCCGCGTACGCCACGAGGAACACCGCCACCCCGATGCATGCCTCGGCCGTCTTCACCCCCCACCACCCGAGCGCGTCGCTGAGGCGGCGGCCCCTCGCGCCAAGTACGAGGGAAAGCAGGATCTGTCCGATGCGGAGGGTGGCACCGGTGCTGGCCAAGGCTGCAAGCGCCACGGGTCCCCGAGTCGAGGTAATCACCGTCTCCACTGCCGTCTCGACACGACCCACGCCTAGGGTGGCGAGCATATAGGCCGTCACCGCGGGCAGGATGAACAGATAGCAGATCCTGCTCGTCAGCCTGTCAAAGATGCCGCTGCTGGCGTCGGCTCCGCCGGGGTAGATGTCACCGATCCAGGACGAGTATTGCCCTGCAGCGAACTGGTCGAGACCCAGGGGCATGTGGTGGGCGGCAAGCATAGCCCCGCAATCGTCGTAGGCTTTCGCGTCCCTACACTGCTGAGCCAAAACCGCGCGGGCCGTGCCCAGTCTCGGCGACGGGTGACACCAGTAGGCGACCACCCGGGCGGCGGACGTACGCAGCCCAGAACTACCTATGATGGTGGGACCCTCGGCGGCGATCACCGCCACAATGTTTGACGCGTTCCGTGGGTACTGACCCAGCAGCGAGCCGAGGCTCGTTGCCGCGTAGACGCCACAGTTGCAACCTTCCCCCGGAGGGCTGTGGGTATGCCCATGAGCGCAGCGGGCCACGCACACTCCGCCCGCCCACGCGTCCCGGTCTTCCCTCACCACGGGCAGCAAAGCGCGCGCATTCCGGTCGACTCGGAATGTGCGCAGCCCGTATCGGCCCACCTCGAAGTCCGGTGAGGCGCTAGTCATTGCGGAACCTTCTGCGGCGCGGGCGTTTCCGGCCGCGGCACCGCTGGTTCGGGCGTATGTGTAGGCCTGACCGGAGGGGTCACCGGGAGCACTTCAACCCGACGCGGATTGTTCCCAATGCGTCCCATCATCAATTCCTTTACTTTTACTTTGAATTCAACCTAGACGCGGTCAAGTCGGCGACCACCCAGAAAAACGTCTTCAGGGCGTGAAACCTTCCCTCTTTGATGCTGCCCTTGTCTCAGCAGATACCGGTTGCGTGCATCGAGCGGCGCAACCCCTGGGTTGCGGGAGGCCACGTTGACACCACGGAGATCGTCGTTGTCCGGCCGGTGGAGGGCGGTGTTGTGGTCCTCACCCGATGGCGCAACGGGACTCAGGTGACCGAGGCGCGCATGCCCTGCACGGCGTCTGCACCCTGTGTGTGAAACGCGGCGCAACAGCATCACGTACTCCCCCGAGAGTGGCGCTCAAATGCTCTGAGACGGCTAGACAACGCAGCAGAGCCGGATTCACACCCTTGTCCAGGTCGGCGGTGTCGGCGAGCAGCCGGATGGCGTTCCAGCGCACCTGCTGGCGGTATGCCTCGGCGTCCCCGCGCCAGTCGCAGACGTTCATCTTTGCTCCCCTGACCGATCGCGAGTCGTCGGCTGTTTGCTACTTACTGGCCTGATTATCAGCCTCCTGGGGCGCCGACCGCATCCGCAACCGCACAGTGCAATTGGCCCGTTAGCCTGACCACAGTGGCGGTCCAATCGGGCTATTTGGACGGCCGCTGAAGCCCAAGATGATCGCGCAGCGTATGGCCGGTGTACTCGATGCGGAATCGGCCAAGGCGCTGCAGGATGGGCACGACATGGTCGACGAACGCCTTGAGCTCATGCGGCAGTGTCGATCCCATAAACGTGAATCCGTCGACGGCGCCTGCGTCCTGCCAAGCGATCACATGAGCGCCAGCTGCTCGGGCGTACCGATGAAATGCATCCCTCTGCGCCACCGGCCACCTGCCGGGCGAGCTCAAGTAAGGGAGCGTCCGATCCCGCTCGCGCGGCCGTATCGAGCTGCTCCGCGCGGCTTGACGGTGTCGACTGATCAGCCCAAAGCTTGGCGGGCAGCGGAGCGTCGGGATTGAGAGCATCTGGGTCGAGCCCGGCCGTATATATTAAGGCGTTTTGCCAAGCAACATCGGGCCGCGGTGCGCGCGTGTTCTGGCGATACCCGTTCATGTCCTTTGGTCCGTATCGGACGTGGTCCTACGCAGGGAGGGAGAGTTTCACCAGTCCACGACCCGTTGTCTCGTTTGTCTAGAAACGAGTCGTGCGCATGTTGGCCAGCAGCTCGCCGTCGACGTGGAAGGTGAAGGTGTTCGGGCTCTTGAAGCCGAAGCCGCCGACTTCGGCGATGACCACGGTGTCACCCTCGTCGGTGAGGTAGAAGGTAGCCACTTGAAGCTTGACTTGTTGACCGATGAACTCGTGGTTGCTCCAGGACCGGATCGCGTGGATGCCGCGGAATTCGCGGGCCCAGTCTTTGACATATCCGGCATTAGGCGTGAATAACGCCAGAAACGCGGCGGTATCACCAGCATTGACCGCATTGATCGCCTTGCGCACGGGTGCCGGCAATGGCACAGGTAGCTGACCCACTATCTCCCATCTTGTGTTCACGGCGGCACCGGCGCTGGTCGGCTGGACCGTAACGTTGTCACGCCATCGGTTGTTGAACCTCACACACGGGCTGAGAAATGTTGCGCGCCAATCCCCCTCCGCGGGCTCAATTCGGCGGTCGGACACTACAGAAGCCGTCCACGATCAGGTCGAACACTGAACACCGATGTCGGCGTATGTCAGTGCCTCGCCCCATGCGTGCAGGCGTGCCCAAAGCTGGTGCCGTGTGCTGGCGAAGTTGTGCATATGCGCCATGCGGGGCACGACGGCCAGCGTGAAGTCGCGAACCGACCGATACGCCGCCGACTCAGCCCGCGGGTCGGGGCAGACGTCCCGATCGCCCACACCGATGAACACCGGAACCTCGATCGCCGCCGCCTCCGCGGTCACCACACCTGGGGCAATCGCCGCGACGAACGCGGGCGGGGCGGACGCGCTGCCCCACGGCGGCATTTTGGTTCGAAGCGGATAGCCACTGCCGACGTCGGCGGCCCGCAGCGCCGGATCGACGTCCTCCCAGTGGAACATCCCGATGATGGCCTCGGAACCCACTTCAGCCATGGCGTATTCAGAAACGCCTACATCGGTGCGACCTCGTTCGATCACGCGCGTCTCGATGGGACCCGTGGGCGACGGTATCACCGCGTGTATCGCACTGTAGCCAAGCACTGCAAGTGCGTCGAACGTGCTGTGTCGGCCCTGCGTGATGATCGATACGCAGCAACCCGTTGACTGGGCCATACCGATGGCGCGCACGATATCGATCGGGCCGAGGCCGGCCACGAGCGTCCCCGCGCGTAGCGCGCCAATGATCGACCGGGAGGCAGCATCGTTGGCAGCGGCGAGCATTTCGAGCGTCATCCTCGCCGGGTCTGGCTGGCTGCTGTCGCCTGCACCGAGGTGGTCGATCCCCGCGAAAAGCCAACCGCGCTCGGCGTGGTACTCGGCCTGGCTGTAGCCGCCGGGGTGGGCGATGTCCCAGTATCCGCGGCCGTAGAAGGCGCCAGGGAAACCGACCGCCAGTGTCCGCGGCCCGTCCTCTGCGTCATCCGGCACGACCAAGGTGACGGCAAGTTCGGCACCCGGGAAGGGAACGGCGTTACTCACGTCGATACGAAGCTCACGCCGGCGCAGGGTCATGGTGTGTTCGTCCCAACTATTACTTGTGTCTGTTGCCGGGCCGCGCCGGCGTGGCCGGGGTTGGCTTCGAGCTCCCCGAGCCGAGTTCGGTCACGCGTCGATCACCTCGGAGATTGGCCGCCACGGCGGGTGGACGGTGTCGGGTGTGCTGATCTCGTTTGTGATCCACTTGCCCATTCGCCGGAGCACCTCGATGCCGTCTTGCGGGGAAGCCAGCGCGGCGGTGCTGGCGTAGCCCAGCGATACAAATCGCTGCGCACCGTAGAGCGGCAGGACATCGCGCAGGTCGCGCTTGAGCGTCTCTGGGAACACTCCGACGGTCTGGGTGTAGGCGTTGGTGCACTGGACAACGTCATCGAGGGAGTTCGTCGGTACGAGGTTAGCGGTCCTATCGGCGAGCATGCCCGCGAAGTCGACCGGGTCCTGCAGCTGCGAGACGATGATCGCGCCTTCGCCAGCTTCACCGCCGATCACGCGGTACCAGTCGTCGTCGAGCCGAACCGCGTCGAGGTGCGCCTTGAGCTCGCGGTCGTATGCCTTTGGAGTCGTGCTGATCGTCGGTGGAAGCTGCAGCATCGCGTCGTAGACGCGAGCCGCGAAAGCGTTGAGCCTGTCGACACCGGCGGCATCGGTTCCGCATAGTGCATAGATGACGCGCGCGTTTACACAACCGACCTGGTTGAAGGCACCGATGTCGGTCGCCAGCCGCACGGCGGCCTCGTCTTGGAGTCGGTCGGACTCAAAGACTTCGCGGCCGACGATGCTGACGCTGCGCTTGGGGTCGAGTGCAATCAGCTCCAGCCCGGGCTGGATGTAGCGCGTGACGTGCTTCACCGACGCCAAGCCGCCCCACGCGACGATCTTTTCGAAATTGTGTGGCTGATAGAGCTGTTCTTCGAGGTCGGTGTCGCCGCCGCGCCAGTACGCCACCGACAGATGCTTTGTGATCGGATGATCCGGCGCCATCTCGCACATGGTCTCGGCGATCGCGACCGCTGTGAACGGGTCGTTCGACGGCGCCTTGATGAGCGCGTCGCTGCGCAAGATCGCGTTCCGGACGATG
>NZ_JBAPPI010000047.1:0-1954 GCF_049280035.1 Mycobacterium sp.
TCCCGACGTACTTCAAGAATGTCTTCGAGGGCCACGTCGCCTCGCAGTATTTGCACAATGTCGGGCGACCCGACGTCGACGATCTGGGTACCTCATACGGTGAGGCGCACCTGGATTCGGAGGCGTCCTACTTCGGCCCGTCGTTCATGATCAACTGGCTGCACAACAAGTACGGCGACTACAAGGCCGAGTCGATCCTGATCAACTGCCACTACCCGGTGGCCCAGGATTCGTTCGTGCTGCAGTGGGGTGTCATCGTCGAAAAGCCCAAGGGCATGGACGAAGCGATGACGGAGAAGCTGTCCAAAGTCTTCACCGAGGGTGTCAGCAAGGGCTTCCTCCAGGACGTGGAGATCTGGAAGCACAAGACCCGCATCGACAATCCGCTGTTGGTCGAGGAGGACGGCGCCGTCTACCAGATGCGACGGTGGTATCAGCAGTTCTACGTCGACGTCGCCGACGTCACGCCGGACATGACCGACCGCTTCGAGATTGAGGTGGACACCACCATCGCCAACGAGAAGTGGCATGTCGAGGTCGAGGCGAATTTACAACGGCGTGCTGACCAAAAGGCGGAGCAGCCAGCGACATGACTCCGCGCGAGGAGCCGCCCGACGTCGATCGGCTGGCTCGGTCGATGCTGATGCTTCATGGTGATCACGACAGCCATGACGAGCCGGCACCGGCTGCTCGTGGGCGGCGCAGCGGATCTTGGTCTAAGGCACCGGCTTTCGCTGATGATCCGAAACGCGCGGCGGCGGTGCGTGAGGCCACCCAGGCCGATCGCACGCGTTACCTGACGTCGGGTCTGCAGCCGGTGGACTGCCGGTTCTGCCATGCCACGGTCAACGTCAAACGGATGGGACCGGGGCACACCGCGGTGCAGTGGAACAGCGAAGCGTCGCAGCGCTGCGCCTATTTCGCCGAACTACGCGCTTCCGGTGAGCACAGCGCACGCACCCGGTCTTGCCCGAAGCTCGCCGACAGCATCGAACACGCCGTTGCCGAAGGTTGTTTGGAGGCGGAGTCCGCCGCCCCGCCCGCCGGCGACGGCTAACCAGCGCGACGACGATGCGGTTCGCGAAGCGAACCGCTGAGGAGTCGGGCAATCGAGCTCAGTCAGAGCCCGGCGAAACGCTCCTTGACTTCTTCGGCGGTCAGCCCGTAGTCGGCCAGTGAGTAGGTGTGCTTGGGCGCACGTTCGCCGGATTGGCTTTCGGCATGGCTCTTTTCCATGGCCTGCCGGGCCTCGTCGGTCAGCGGGATATCGAAATGGCGGTAGACGTCGGCCACTGTGCCGATCGGATCGGCGATCAATGCGCGGTAATCGACGTCGTAAAACTGAGCCGAATCATATTTCGCGCGCGCAGTGTTGAACCGCTCCAGACCACGTGACCAGGTTTCCATTGCGTCAGCGCCGATTTGAGCGCCAGCAAAGGCCGTCGACCACTCTTCGGCAGTGTGCTGCGCCAGCGAGCACATCGAGGCCATGATCGTCTCGACCGGCCGATGGGTCTGGATCACGAGCGCGTCGGGATAGGCCGACATCAGCGCGTCCAACGCGAACAGATGACTGGGGTTCTTCAGTACCCACCGCTTGTCCGCATCGTTGAGCCCGATCAGCTGAAGGTTCTTGCGGTGCCGCTGGTATGCCGGTGTCCAGTCTTGCTGCGACAGCCACTTTGAATAGCTGGGCAGGTGTGCCAGGGTCTCGTAGGACACCGAGTGCAGTGACTGTCGCAGCAGCTGCCAGCATTCCTCCAACTCGTATGCAGCCATGAAATGCAGGCCGGTGTAGCCGGGGTTCTCCTCGTGGTGCTGAGTGAACTGGGCGTCGAGCTGGCGATACAGCGGATGGGATTCCCAGGTGTCGCGCGGCGGACGCGGCTGCGGAAATTCGGCCAGCCACATGTGCAGACCCTGCGCGGCCGGGTCGGCGCCGAGCAGCCGATGC